>DASPVY010000194.1:0-3008 GCA_035622115.1 Candidatus Acidiferrales bacterium | reverse complement strand
TTCGATTCAATCGCTTGGGGCATGGCGACGACGCTCAAGAGCGCGTCATGCAACTCGTCTGCGTCGCGCACGTCCGGCCAAATCTCCGCGCGCACTTCGGCAATCGCCGCTGGATCAAGCCGCCCGATATCCGAAAGCACCGCTTCGGGCAGCATGCGGCGCATCTCCACGGCGCGGGCGCGGCGCTCTTCGAGCGGCGCATCGTCGAGATAGGCATACGGATTCGCGTTCAGAATCTCGTGCGAAAATTGCGACGGAACCGGAGTGTCCACCGACACGCATTTGATTTTTCCGGCGGCGATGTCTTCGAGTAACTGCCTCAGTCCGTCGACGTCCATCGCTTCGGAGAGCGCGTCTTTCATCGTCTCGCGCGCGAGCGGATGATCCGGAATAGTGATATCGCCGGAAATATTTTCAAGGCACGCGAGCGCTTCAGGAAAAACGGCGGCAAGCAAATCATCGGAACGCATCCGTTGGATTTGCGGCGGCACCTTCTTCCCGCCCATGAAACGCAGCAGCGCGAGAGACCTCCCGGCCGTCCAGCGCCAGCGCGCCGTAAAAATCGGCGACGCCAGCACGGCCTGTTCGACCAGTTCACCAACCGTCGCGCTCTGAAGGAAATGAAAAACGTCGGCTAGCGGAAAACTGTGTTGCTCGCTGAGAGAAATATTGAGCCCATTGTCCGTCGCCGCAGCCTGCAGCTCGAAATTGAAGGAGCGGCAGAACCGTTTGCGCAACGCGAGTCCCCAGGCCCGGTTGATTCGCCCGCCGAAAGGCGCGTGAATCACCAGCTGCATGCCGCCGCTTTCGTCGAAAAAACGCTCGGCCACGATCGTTCGCTGCGTCGGAACCGCCCGCAAGACGGCCCGGCCGGCAACGATGTATTCCACGGTCTGCTCGGCTCCGGCTCGATCCATTCCGCATTCTGTTTTCAGCCAATCGACAGCGGCGCGAGTTTCCGGTGAGTTTGCGTTCGCTTTTCCGGGCGCGAGCCCCTCCGTGAGCCGGCTGACATTTTCTCGAACTTCCGCAACTTCTTCTGAAAGCTCCATCGTGCGCGCCGGTGCTTCGCCCAACCAGAACGGCACGCTCGGTGGCGCGCCTTGGGCATCCTCGACTGAAACTCTTCCGGAATGAACGCGGCGAATTTTCCACGAACGGTTGCCAAGGAGGATCACGTCGCCGCTCAAGCTTTCCACGGCAAAATCTTCGTCGACTGTGCCGACGACGAGGCCTTCCGGTTCGGCAACGACCGTGTAGAGCGCGTTATCAGGAATCGCTCCGCCGCTCGTGATTGCCGCAAGCCGGCTTCCGCGACGCCCGCGCAATCGATGGTTCACTTGATCCTGATGCAGGTACGCGCCGTATCGTCCGCGACGTGCCGCGATGCCATCCGCCAGCATCCCGACAACTTCATCGAAATCTTTCCGTTCGAGATTGCGATAGGGATATGCGCGGCGAACCAGAGCGAAAAGTTCATCTTCTGGCCAGTCGTCCGCCGAGCACGCGGCCACCACCTGCTGTGCCAGAACGTCGAGCGGAGCTTCGGGAATCCGGATGCGATCCAGCTCGCCGCGGCGAATCGCGCGAACCAGCGCGCCGCACTCGATCAACTCGTCGCGCGTCGTCGCGAAAAACCGGCACTTCGGTATCGCGCCGCGCCAGTGCCCTGCGCGGCCTGCGCGCTGCAAAGACACCGCAATCGAGCGCGGCGATCCGATCTGACAAACTAGATCGACCGTGCCGATATCGATTCCCAATTCGAGCGAGGCGGTCGCAACCAGCGCGCGCAATTGGCCAGCCTTGAGTTGGCCTTCCACGGCCAAGCGCCGCAGCCGCGAAAGACTTCCGTGATGTGACGCGACCACGTCATTGCCCAAAATTCCTCCAAGATGATGGGCCACGCGCTCCGCCAGACGCCGCGTGTTGACGAAGATCAACGTTGAGCGATGCTGCTCGACCAGCGCGGAAATTCGCCGGTAAATCTCCTCCCACATCTCGTTCGATGCGATAGGGCCGATCTCACTCTCGGGCACTTCGACGCCAAGATCGATTTCGCGGCGTTGTGAAACCTCAACGATGACAGGTTTTGGCCGCCCGCTCCCAACCAGAAATTCCCCAATCAGCTCGATCGGCTTCTGCGTGGCCGAAAGTCCAATGCGGATGGGTGGCTGCGGCGTCAGAGCCTCAAGGCGTTCGAGCGACAACGCCAGGTGCGAACCCCGTTTGTCGTCGGCGACGGCGTGGATTTCATCGACGATTACGGTCGTGACCGTGCGCAGAAGCTCTCTGCTTTTTGCGGCCGTTAGTAAAATGTACAGTGATTCCGGCGTCGTGACCAAGATGTGCGGCGGCCTCTTCTGCATCGCTCGCCGTTCGTGCATCAACGTGTCGCCGGTGCGCACGGCCGTGCGAATTTCGGGCATCAAGTAGCCGCGCTGACGCGACAGCTCGAAAATTTCGCCAAGCGGAATCTCGAGGTTTTTCTGGACGTCGTTGCCAAGCGCCTTGAGCGGCGAAATGTACAGAACTTCCGTCTGATCGATCAAATCGCCCGCACACGCCTTGCGCACGAGTCCATCAATGCAGGCGAGAAATGCCGCAAGCGTTTTCCCCGAACCCGTCGGCGCGCAAATCAGCGTGTTCTGGCGCGCAAGTATCGGCGGCCAGCCCTGCTCCTGCGGCTCGGTCGGCGTGCCAAAGCGGCCGATGAACCATTCGCGAACGAGCGGATGCGCCCATTCGAGTGTGGAATTTTGGGCAAAACTCGCAGATAGCACGTCGCGCATCACCTGCCCCCCATCCATTGGAATTGAACTGCGGCTCGCGGTCGGGAACCTGCATCATAACATCATGGCCGCTCTAAATTTATTTGATGCAGATGCGCGCGAACCGATGTTGCGGGACGTTTCGATCCATCGTAGACTGAATGAACCCTTCGTTAAGCTTCGGGGCGTGGCTCAGCCTGGCTAGAGCGCCTGGTTCGGGACCAGGAGGTCGGTGGTTCA
>DASPVY010000193.1:0-2222 GCA_035622115.1 Candidatus Acidiferrales bacterium | reverse complement strand
GGTCACAAGCGTGACGCCGGGCACCGCGCCGATTTTTTGCTCCGCCGCGGCGGCGCTTCGCAAATCCGCGAGTGAAAGAGTGGTTGGCGGAATCCACAGCGCGAGCAGGCCGTTTCCAGACGGCACCCAGCGATCGACCACGAATAAAGTTCCGGGCGCGACTTTGTCGGCGCTGCCCGCAATCATTTTGGCGGTCGAACTGGATGCGGTTTCATCGGTCACTTTGAGGCGCACGTTGCCAGCGGGCCCTTTCCGATCCGCAGCCGCGAGTTCCGTCCCGGCGCCGAAACCAAGCGTGAGTCCGCCGAAAAGCTGAATTGAATCGGGACCATCGACGGAAACGACCGGAAGAGTGAACTTGCCGGAAAGATTTCCAGCGCGCGTTCCAAAGAGCGGCCCGGCGATGCGATCTTCCGTACCTGAAATTACGGGCACCTGGCTCGCGCCCGAGGCACGCATGAGCGCGAAGGTCTGCTGGAAGATGTCGTTGGCGGATTCGTCGATGGGAGCTGTGCTGAGCACGCTCGTCAGCGAAGCGGTGAACGCGCCATGATCCACTCCGTTTTCATCGCGGCCTTCGGCAGCGCTTTCGATATCTTGCGCGGCTGCGAAGACGAGCGCACCGCTGTTTTCAGGAAAGGGGCCGCTATAGTCGTCGGCCGAGTCCCGCGGGTCTTCTTCGACAGCGCGGATGCGATTGAAACGCGACAGCCCGCGTGTGACCGAACCGCTATGGCAACTGTCGAAGATGGCGGTGAGCGTAGCGCCTTGCTTGATGACTTTCATGAATGCGCGGGCGTATTCCTTGTCGCGAATGTCCCAAGTGCCTTTGTAGGAGTCCGCGGGAACGGTGGTCTCGTCGAGCTTGGGACTTTTCCAGCTCTTGGAATTCTTCATCTGTGAGCCATGGCCGGCGTAATAAAAGAAACTGATGTCGCCCGGAGACGCGGCATCGGCCAGGTAGGTTTGGATTGCGTGGAGGATATTGTCGTGGGTCGCATCGGCCTGAGTGAGGATATGAATGTTTTTCTCTTCAAAGCCGAAGCGCGTGACCAGCAACTGGTGAATGCTCTGAACATCGTTCAGCGAGCCTTCGAGATTCGTCCAGGTGCCGCGGCCGCTTGCGCCTGGCGAAGACGCGCCTTTCTGCGATTCGGCGCCTGCAGGAACATAAGTGTTGATGCCGACGAGGACAGCGCGGCGCGTTTGCGCGAACGCGGAGCCGGAGAAGAAAGCGAGAGAGACGCTCAGCACCAGGAGAGGTATCGGGACGGGGAGGATTTTCATTTCGTCAGTTCTACGAATCTCGCGAATCGTCACAACGCGGATCGATTTGAAAAATTACTTTGCCTCCGGGCGAACACGCAGTCAAGCACGACGGGGCCCGCCATTTAGATCGGAATGCTGGCCGCCGCGCTAGCGTTCCGCTCGGGCGCCAGGGCTTCGCCCGGGAGAGACATTTTCCGGGCAGTGCTACCACGAGTACTCCGCGTGCGTCGAATGGAAGTACGCGCCATAGTCGGCTGGCAACCGCGTCTTTGTGCGGCACATCCAAGCCTTCAAAACCAGTAGCAAAGGGGGGTGTGGAATGGGGTTGTCCAGGACTTTCTTCGGTTCACTCATTGCCCGGATCTCGTCGATCGCGACGTTGTTCCTGTTCGCCGCAGCGCCGGCGCTGGCCCAGAGCACCGTTGCCACCGGGAGCATTCAGGGAACCATCACCGACAAATCAGGCGGTGTGATTCCCGACGCAAAGATCACGATCACGAATCGGGATACAGGTCAGAGCCTGAGCGTCACAACGACGTCAACCGGAGTTTACAACTCGGGTGCGTTGGTGCCGGGAAACTATTCTGTTCGCGTTGAACTTACCGGATTCAAAACGATTGAACAGGACGTGGTAGTGCGCGTCGGCGTGATTTCCGGGGCAAATCTGAGCCTGGAAATCGGCGCGACGACTACGGTCGTGCATGTGGGCGAACAAACGGTGGTTGTGAACACCGAGCAGCCCAGCGTGCAGGGCGTGCTGACGAAGGATCAGATTGAAAATCTTCCCGTGAACGGGCGCAATTTTCTCGATCTGGCGCAACTCGAGCCCGGCGTGCAAATTCAGGACGGCGCTGATTTCGATCCAACGAAGGTCGGCTTTTCTTCCATATCGTTTGGCGGGCGATTTGGCCGGACGGCGCGCATCGAAGTGGACGGCGTGGACGTGAGCGATG
>DASPVY010000192.1:0-4388 GCA_035622115.1 Candidatus Acidiferrales bacterium | reverse complement strand
GTTCTCACGCCCAAGGACATTTTCCCGCCGGCCGCTCCCGCGGGATTGGTAGCCATCGAGGTTCCGGCAACCCCCGATGTTCCGGCTCACATCGAACTCTCTTGGGCCATCAGCCCGGAAACTGATTTGTCTGGCTACAATATTTACCGAAGCGAACAGGGTTCTAAGCCTGTACCACGACTGAACCAGAGTACGTTGCTCGCGCCTTCCTATCGTGATATGACTGTAATACCCGGCCGCCTCTACATTTACACGGTCACGGCAGTCGACCGTGCCGGCAATGAAAGCCCTGCAAGCGAACCGGTGACCGCCGGAATTTCTCCAGCGGAAAAGGACTCGAACCCATAAGTGTATGCGTGCTGAGGGCTCCAATGCGCGCGGCCCGTTGAGCGTTCTTCAGAACCCGGTAATCCATACCGGTGTGTTTGTGGGAGTATTGCTCATTGGCGTGATGGTCGGATCGCTCTATGTTGCGAACCGAATGCCGAAATTCGACGCGGTTGCGTCGTTGCGAAATCTTCTGTGCTACGGGGCATTCGGTCTGATGATGTCGATTCCGATTGCGCGTTATCTCGGATCGCCCTGGAAGATTTTCGTGTCGGGAATCACGGCGTGGCTCGTGCTGGCCGGGGCGTACGCCGCGGCCACGATGTTCTTCGAAAATCTCATAAATCGCCTGAATGTCACGCCATTCCACCTGCTTATGCTCGGCGCAGTGATCTATGGAGTCATTGCCTCGATGTCCTGGGTCGCATCGTCGCTCGGGTCGCTCCTCCGGCGCACCGCTCCGGTGCCACGTCCACCCGCAGTGGAAGTGGCGCGCCACAAGTAATGAAGCTGTGCCGATTCCAGCCGGTTGAAATCTCCGCAAGCCAAGTCAATCGCACCGGAAAACCCTTGCGCCCGGAAATATGCAGCGGCGCGATTGAGGGCGAGCGCGTCCGTGAGACGCGCAGCTTGTTCGGGGCGGTGGATTACACCGGCCGGGATTGGCTGCTTTCGGATGTCCGGCTTCTCGCGCCAGTCGAGCCGTCCAAGATTGTGTGCGTTGGCAGAAATTATGCCGAGCACGCCGCCGAGCTGGGCAACGAAGTTCCCAGGGAGCCGTTAATATTTCTGAAGCCGCCATCGTCGGTGATCGGTCCCGATGAGCCGATCCTTCTGCCCGAAATATCGAAGCGCGTTGATTATGAGGGCGAGATCGCCGTTGTAATCGGCGAATTGCTCCATCGCCCCGGCGATCACGAAGCTTTGGAGCGTTTCATCCTCGGCTATACCTGCTTGAATGACGTGACCGCGCGCGACATTCAAAAGCGCGATGTCCAATTCACGCGCGGGAAGAGCTTTGACACGTTCTGTCCCATCGGCCCCGCGATTGAGACGGAATTCAATCTCGCCTCGGCAAGCGTGGAAACCCGGCTCAACGGGGACTGTAAACAGATTGGTCACACGTCCGAGATGCTGTTCTCCGTCGAGGTTATAATCCGCTGGGTAGCAAGGGTCATGACGCTGCACCCCGGCGACGTCATCGCGACAGGAACTCCTCCCGGCATTGGCCCGCTGGCCGCCGGCGATGTGGTCGAGGTGATCGTCAGCGGTATTGGGTCATTGCGCAATCCGGTCGCGGTCGAATTCGACTGAAAGCTCTCGGAGCGCTTGAGTTCGCATTGAGACATCTTCTGGAAAATTGGCGGCATTACCTGCCATTCGCGGGGATTGGAGTGGCCGTGCTCGTCGCGGCTTACTTCCTCCTGTACAAACGCGAGCCGGACCCGGACGAAATCGAGCGGGAGCGCCGGATATACCTCAATCGCATTGGCCGAATCGTTGAGGGGCAAATCCTTGAGATCGAAGACAAGAAAATGGAGCCGAAACCCGAACCGCGCCGCGGGCTCCTTCGGCGGCGCTCGGCCGGTTCGAACGGCGCGACCAGTGTCGCGACCATGCTCCTTCACTACACCTATTCCATCTCTGGCGTGACTTACGAAACGGCGCAGGATATTACCGGCATCGAGCAGACAGTCTGCTTGAAGCACGCCGTTGTCGGCCAGGCGGCCAGCGTCAAGTACGATCCCTCCAATCCCAGCAATTCGATCCTAATCGCGGAAGATTGGTCCGGCCTGCATTAGCCGCACGCAAGTATCACGCGCATCTCTGCTTGCACTGAAAACCTGCGGCGCGGCTTGCTGCCGGCGTTCTGCTGTGGCACGCTACCGCTTCGTGATTTTCCGCGAACGAACGGACCAATGACGCGTCACCTGAAGCATCACGATCGCCTCGAAGAATTGCGCCGCCTCAACGCGCAAGCGGAAGTGGGCGGCGGCCCAGAACGTCGCGAGCGCCAACACAAAGAAGGCAAGCTCAGCGCGCGCGAGAGGATCGAGCTGTTGCTGGACGAAGGCACGTTCGAGGAGCTCGACAAATTTGTGCGGCACCGCTGCGACGATTTTGGGATGGAGCAGCAGAAGCCGATGGGCGACGGTTTCATCACCGGCTACGGGCGTATCGACGGCCGCCTGATCTATGTGTTCGCGCAGGATTTCACGGTTTTCGGCGGATCGCTTTCCGAATCGAACGCGCAAAAAATCACCAAGATTATGGATCTGGCCATGCGCAACGGCGCCCCGGTGATTGGGCTAAACGACTCGGGCGGCGCGAGGATTCAGGAAGGCGTGAAGTCGCTCGCCGGTTACGCCGATATTTTCCTGCGCAACACACTCGCGAGCGGTGTGGTGCCGCAAATCAGCGCGATCATGGGACCGTGCGCCGGCGGCGCGGTTTACTCGCCGGCGATCACCGATTTCATTTTCATGACTCGCGAGACGTCCTACATGTTCGTCACCGGCCCGGACGTGATCAAGACAGTCACGCACGAGGAAGTGACCAAACAAGAATTGGGCGGCGCCATGACGCACAACGAGAAGAGCGGCGTCGCTCACTTCGTCGCGCGCGACGATGCCGAATGCTTGGCGATGATTCGCGAGCTGGTCAGCTACCTGCCCTCCAACAATCTGGAAGATCCTCCGCGCCGCGCGAGCTCCGACCCGCCGGATCGCAAAGACGCCGGGCTCAACTCGGTTGTGCCGGATGATCCGATGAAGCCGTACGACATCAAGGACGTCATCCACGCAGTAGTGGACGACGGCGAGTTTTTCGAAGTGCATGAGCACTTCGCGCGGAATCTGGTTGTCGGCCTTGCGCGGCTTGACGGCCGGCCCATTGGAATCGTCGCGAACCAGCCGGCCGTGCTCGCAGGTGTTCTCGATATCAGCGCTTCGGTGAAGGGCGCGCGTTTCGTTCGTTTCTGCGACGCGTTCAATATCCCGCTGGTCACGTTCGAGGACGTCCCTGGCTTTTTGCCCGGAACGCAGCAGGAGTTCGGCGGAATCATTAAGCATGGGGCGAAGTTGCTCTTCGCGTTTGCCGAAGCAACCGTACCTAAAATCACGGTGATCACTCGCAAAGCGTATGGCGGCGCGTATTGCGTCATGTCGTCGAAGCACATTCGCACGGACATGAATTTCGCCTGGCCGACGGCGGAAATCGCGGTGATGGGCCCCGCAGGCGCGGTGAATATCGTCTACAAACGCGAGATTGAAAAGGCAGCAGAATCCGACCGCGTCGCTCTGCGAGCCGCCAAAGTGGAAGAATTCCGCGAGCGTTTCGCGAATCCATTCGTCGCCGCCGAGCGCGGCTACATCGACGCAGTGATCGAGCCGGCCGAAACGCGCGCCAGACTCATCACGGCGCTGCGCTCGCTCGAAAATAAACGCGACGTCAATCCTCGCAAGAAGCACGGAAATATCCCGCTTTAGCACGAATGGTGTAAGCTTGCTGGGCAGCAAGCCGCGAATCGAACTCGATCTGATCCGTCGAACATTTGGGACTGTCTGAAGCGCAAATTCGATTTTTTCGGATGACCGTTCGTTGGTGGATTTCGCGGCTGCATTGAGATAGCATGTGCGGGTTTTTTGGAAAAAACTTTTCTGGGAGTGGTGATGACGAACATTGGCAATTCTGTCGTCGCGGGACTCGATCGACTCGTCGAGAAGTACCACCTTTTAAATCATCCGTTTTATCGCGCGTGGACGCAGGGAACGCTTTCGCGTGAATCCCTCATTCTTTATGCCGTGCAGTATTACCAGCACGTTTGCGCATTCCCGGAAAATTTGAGGCAACTCGCATCCCGTACGAACGGCGATCTGCTCGATATCATCAACGAGAATTTGGCTGAAGAGCTTGACCCCTCAGGTCCGCATCCGAAGCTGTGGCGGCAATTTGCGAACGCAGTCGGCTCGAGCGACGCCGCGCTGGATTCCGCCCGGCCGCTGCCGGGGATCGCGGAGCTTCTGGACACCTACGAAGAACTCACGGAAAACGGTCCCGTA
>DASPVY010000191.1:0-7418 GCA_035622115.1 Candidatus Acidiferrales bacterium | reverse complement strand
CGCCGCAGGGATGGCCGGCGCGAGCAACGAAGGTCATCTGCTCGGCCATGTGGCTATCCATGACTTTCCCCTGCACCGCACCCATTGGTTCGAAGCCCGCGACGTCCCATGCCTTCAATCCGGCGGAATCGACATCCATGTGCCCACAGAGGGTGCGGCCGCTGGGCCCATCTTTCTCCGTGTAGGCATCGTGATGATCTGAGAGCATTCGCTGCGCGAGCTCGACGTCGATCTCTCCCTTCGATTGGGCCATCAACTGATCCCAGCGGACGTGACGCGCGTTGGGCGATTCGCTCAAATCATCGTTGTTCCAGTCCGTGTCGAGTTTTTGAACTTCGGGATCGCTAACGAAGTTCGAGCCGACAAATACTCCATCCTTCGATTTCCAGACGCGATTGGCTTTCAGACCATTCTCAAACTGGGCGATTTCGCCGGTCTTGTTGTCGCCGAGCAGCCAATCGTTGGCGTAGCCGCCGTTGTTTCCGTCCAGCATGATTTTTACGAAGTCGTCAATCGAAGTTCCATATTGCAGGGCCTTGCGCGCGCGAACGAATTCCGGCTTGCCGTTGGGGTCCCAACCTTTGAAACCGGAGATCGTGGTTTCCGTGACCATGAGGCCATCGGAATTCACACCGAAATCATCGTCGCTGATAATGACACCGGGAAAGCCGTCCATGATCATGCGGAAACCATGATCGGGCGCGATGTCGAAGACGATGGTCCACCGTTCGCCGTTGATGTAGCTGGTCCAGTTGTTGTGGGCCATGACGATGCGATGGTCTTTGGTCCAACTTCCGGTGGCCACAAAGGCGCTGCAATTGCCTGGGCTAGTGAGCTTGGGCGCGTTGGCAACTTTTTCCTTCTCATTCAGCCATGGAACATAGTAGTCGGGCACTTCTTCGAAAGCGTTCAGCGCCACGATATCGTCAATATCAAGATCCACGTGGCGTGCCTGAACACCGGCGACGATTCCGTTCAATTCCTGCTGGTACTCAGGATCGATGTGCGGCCAGAGCATTTCGCGCGCGGTCTTGCGGAAGAAAGCCCAATCCCGCTGAGTGCGGTGGGTGTCTTCGAGCTTGACGGCAGCCAGCGCGTCTTCAATTTCGGGCGCGAGGAGATAGCCGTGCTGGA
Source organism: Candidatus Acidiferrales bacterium (assembly GCA_035622115.1). GTDB lineage: Bacteria > Acidobacteriota > Terriglobia > Acidiferrales > UBA7541 > Palsa-147. The sequence goes on along the minus strand of DASPVY010000191.1, from coordinate 6,284 downwards.
AGCCAATCTGGTCGGGGGTACCGGCAAGATGGACGTAAATCCAGCCGCCGCGTTCCCAACGGTAGGAACCAGCGAGGCGGGGATCGCCAGAATCGGAGCGTCCTGCGGCCGAGACCGACGAAGAAATTTGACGATCGCCGCGAATCAGCATGTAGACGGCGGCGAGACAGAAACACACGGTGATCGCGACGGCGAGCGGCAAGTGATTTCGCTTGGACATTGCGCTTGGCCTCCGAGGCTACGGGAATCGTTGTCGCCATATTAGGCACAGGGGGAAGCGAAGTAAAGAGATATGCCGGATGGGTTACGAAGTCAGTTCTGGAGGATGTCTTATCCGCTCCGTGCTAGCGGGCGACCGCGCGTTCCCTCTCGGCCACTTCCTTGCGCGTCTGATTGAACGTGACCGCGCGTCCATCAGGCAAATCGAAGTATGGAGTCTCGCAGTCCCAAAACTCTGCTAAGCTCCACTGCGCTGGCGGCCCGGCCGGGACGCCGAAGTGAGCAGCCACAATGAAGCAACGGCGAGCTACCAAGGATCCGGGACCGTGATTCTCAAACAGTTTTATCTCAATTGCCTGGCTCATGCTTCATACATCATCGGGGATGAAGAATCAGGAATAGCAGCCGTTGTCGATCCGCAGCGAGATATCGATCGCTACCTCACATTTGCCACCGAGCACGGATTACAGATCAGGCACGTATTCCTGACCCACCTTCATGCCGATTTTGTGGCCGGACATCTGGAGCTGCGCGATCGCGTGGGCGCGACGATCTATCTGGGCGCGGCGGCACAGACGGGATACCAGTTCACGCCACTGCGCGACGGGACAACCATTGAGTTTGGCCGCGTGCGTCTGAAGGCGCTTGAAACACCGGGCCACACCGCAGAGTCCGTTTCGATCGTCGTATACGATCTGGAGCACGACGCCTCCCAACCCTACGCAGTTTTGACGGGAGACACGTTGTTCATCGGCGACGTTGGGCGACCGGATCTGCGCGTGGCGCTGGGGTGGTCAGCGCACGATCTAGGCGGACTGCTGTTCAATTCTTTACGAACCAAGTTGCTGGCGTTGCCCGACGCGAGCCTCGTCTATCCGGCTCATGGCGCGGGATCGCTCTGCGGCAAGGCGATCAGCAAAGAGACCGTATCGACGATGGGCGAACAGCGGCGATCGAATTACGCATTGCAGCCGATGAGCAAAGAAGCGTTCGTCAAGTTGGTAACCACCGACCAGCCGGACGCGCCTCCCTATTTCACTTACAACGCCGTTCTAAATAGCCAGGAGCGGCAGACGCTCGACGACGCGCTGGCGCGCGAGATGAACCCGCTCACGCTCGATCGCGTGCTGGCACTTCAGGCCGACGGCGCGCAGGTTCTCGACACGCGCGAGCCGGAGGAATTTGCCTCGGCCCATCTGGCCGGCAGCATCAACGTCGGCCTGAGCGGCCAGTACGCGACCTGGGCCGGCACGGTACTGAGCCACGAACAACCGATCGCCATCATCGCCAACCCAGGCCGCGAGAATGAATCGGCGGTCCGGCTCGGGCGGATTGGTTTCGATCATGTGGCCGGTTATCTGAGCGACGGCTTGCAGAGCCTTGAAACGCGGCCGGAGCTGACGGTGCGAACGGAACGCGTGAGCGCACCTTTTGCCGCCGCGTTGCTGTCGTCCGACGAGCCGCCGCTCGCGGTTGACGTGCGGGCGCCGCGCGAGCGGGAACAGAAATTCATCGAGGGCAGCGTGAGCATTCCGTTGAATCACCTGACCGAACGGATGGGGGAACTGCCGAAGAATCGGGCCTTGCTCGTCTACTGCGCCGGAGGCTATCGCTCGTCGATTGGTGCGAGCTTGCTGCAACGCAGTAGATTCGATCGTGTCAGCGAAATTGCCGGCGGGATCGCGGCATGGGACGCAGCCAAGCTCCCGCTGGGCCCCGTTCGAACTTAGTCAGGCTGGGGTGAGCAACGCCGCGCTGACGTCTAGGGCCCAGCGAGGGCGCAAAGCCAGCATCCAGCGCGACAGCTGGGTTTAGACCGCCGAATCGATACTCCAGCGAACGATTGCGTCCGATTACGCGGTGGCGCTGCGGCCGCCGATCGGCACGCGATAGCCCGACGTGGCCGCCTTCTTGATGGCCTCCAGGCCTTCAGCGGGATCAAGGAGCGGCGTTGTCTTGACCGACTTGCAAGCGCCGCCCCCAGCCGCCGCAATCGCGAGCGCCGCGATGCTGACGCTGTCCGGCATCTCCGTGATCAAGACAAAATCGTAATCTCCGAACGCGAACCAGGCGTTGATAATCCGCCCGCCGAGCTTCTCGACGACCGGACGTATCGCGTCCAGACGGTTTTGCGGGTTGGAGATAAGCGTTTGCCAGGCGTGGTCCGTGTACGAAACCTGTGTCAGGAACTGGGGCATGAAACCTCCTCGTGGAAGGCAGGATTTTCGAAAGGAACTTCTAGATGGGAAGTTCCTGGAGAGAATGTATACACCTGCGGGAAGCGCCAGGCAAGAACCGCGGCGCAAAACGAAGGGCCGCCAGTCCGAAGACGCGAGCTAGATGATTATTTGTCTTCGGGGACGCCGAGGACTTGAATCTGGACGGCGCGCTCGCGCGGGCCATCGAGCTCGGCGAGAATCACGGATTGCCAGTAGCCGAGAGCGAGTTCACCGTTACGGACGGGCAGCGAGAGCGTGTGGCCGAGCACCATGGCGCGGAGATGCGAGTCGGCGTTCTTGCGATTGCATTCGGAGATTTTCGGATCGTTATGGCGCCAATAGTCGAGCCGGCCGACGAGGCGCTCGAGGAACGATTTGATGTCGTCGAGCAAGGCTTGCTGAAATTCATTGATGAAGATGGCGGTGGTGGTGTGGAGCGTTTGGACCAGAACGAAGCCGGCCTTCATGCCATGCTTCTTGAGGACCTCGTTGACGTCGCGGGTGATGTTGATCAGTTCGAGGCGCTCGCGGGTCCGATAGTAAATGGTCTCAAGATAAAGTTGCAATCCGGCGTATGGCTTCTCTTCCTGCTTTTCCTTGGATTTTTCTTTGGCCTGGGGCCGTGTCACGTCGAGTGACGAGGTTTTCATACGATGTCCTTATGACTACTGGAACTTGACGATAAAAATTAGATGCAACGACAACGCGCACTGGAACAATGACGATTCAGAAGGCCTTGCTCCCCATAAGGAATTGTACGCCGAATGACGGCTTCTGGGGACAATGAAAAATTCCGGATGGAGAAAAAGGCTGCACGGGAGTGGTCGAGCTTTGACGTGCGCATCGAAGTACAAACGAGATCGCCGAGAATGAGCGCTGGCGGCGGCCTCAGCAGCAGCGGCTGATGGTGGAGTAACGACGGCGCAAGGAGTCGGCGTAAAACTCCTGGCGCGTCATGCCCGGCGCATTGGGTTCCTGGCGCGAGGCGCGGTAGTGTGCGAGATAGATTTCATAGGCCGCGTCGCCGGTGATCTGGCGGAGCGACCACCACGCCAGTCGCATTGCGTTGATTAGCGCGCAATTGATTTTTGCCATCAATCCTCCTCGGCCCATCGAGTCGCGATGTAAGGCGATTCATTGAGCTTGGCTTCTCTGCCGCCGAACAATATCCCAGCCCAAACCGTGAGCGCTTCGACGAGCAGCGCGCAGACCATTAGGGCGAGAATTGCCGTTACGGCTGCGTCGATGCGATTGTTCAGGATTAAGCGCTGCGTTTGAGCGATGCGGTCCGGCGGAATCGCGCCGGAAGCGATTTGCGCCGCCAGGACGCGAGCCTGCGCGAGGAAACCAATGCGCGGGCTCGGATCGAAAATCTTCTGGTAGCTTGCCGTCATCGTGACGGAGACGAGCATGACCATCGGCACGAGCGTGACCCAGATGTATCGCAGGCGGCCCATTTTTAGAAGAATCGTTGTGCCGACCACAAAAGCGACGGCGGCGAGAAGCTGGTTAGCGATGCCGAAAAGCGGCCAGACCGTATTGACGCCGCCGAGCGGATCCTGAATGCCCTGCCAAAGAAAAAATCCCCATGCGCCGCACATCAGCGCGCTCGAAAACAAGATGCCTGGAAGCCAACCGCGACGCCCGAGCGGCGTCCAGATGTGGCCGCCGAACTCCTGGACCATAAAACGGCCGACGCGCGTGCCGGCGTCGAGAACGGTAAGAATGAAAAGCGCTTCGAACATGATGGCGAAGTGATACCAAATGCTGAGCAGGCGGTCGCCGCCGATGGTGCCGCTGAAGATTTGAGCCATGCCGACGGCGAGAGATGGAGCGCCGCCAGTGCGATCGAGAAGCGTGCGCTCGCCGACGCGTTGGGCGAGCGACGCCATTGTTTGCGGATCGACGGCGAATCCCCAGGAGCGAATCGTCGCGGAGGCGGCTTCGGGAGTCTTGCCGACGATTCCGGCGGGGCTATTGATCGCGAAATAGACGCCGGGTGAGAGAACGCACGCGGCGATCATGGCCATCACGCCCACGAAGGATTCAATCAGCATCGCGCCGTAGCCAATCAGCCGCGCGTTGGATTCGCGCATGATCATTTTGGGCGTGGTTCCAGATGCGATCAGCGCGTGAAATCCGCTCACCGCCCCGCACGCGATGGTGATGAAGCAAAACGGAAAAATTTTGCCGGCAAAAATGGGCCCCGTGCCGTCGATGAAGCGCGTCAGCGGGGGCATTTGCAAAGTGGGACGCACGAAGAAAATTCCAAGAGCCAGAGCGAAGATCGCGCCGACCTTGATAAACGCGCTCAAGTAATCGCGCGGCGCGAGAAGAAGCCAGACCGGCAAGGCCGAAGCCGCGAAGCCGTAGATGATGATCGCAATTGCAAGGGCAGGCCCGGAAAACGTGAATGCCTGCGACCACGACGGCGATGCATTCACCCACTGGCCGGAGACGACAGCGAAGATCACGAGCGCGACGCCGATAATCGTTGCTTCCAGGACGCGGCCCGGCCGAATAAAACGCAAGTAAATTCCCATCAGGATGGCGATTGGAATGGTCATTGCCAGCGTGAAGGTGCCCCAAGGCGAATCCTTGAGCGCTTTGACGACGATCAGCGCGATCGCAGCCAGAAGAATCACCATGATGGCGAGGACGGCGAGAAGTGCGAGCAAACCTCCGCGCTTGCCCACTTCCTCGCGCGCCATCTGGCCGAGGGATTTGCCGTCGCGCCGCATGGAGAAAAAGAGCGTGGTGAAATCCTGAACGCAACCTCCGATCACCGCGCCCAGAATGAGCCAGAGCGTTCCAGGCAAATAACCGAATTGCGCGGCGAGGGTGGGGCCGACGAGCGGACCGGGACCGGCGATGGCGGCAAAGTGATGGCCGAGGAGCACCCATTTGTTCGTGGGCACGAAATCTTTTCCGTCCTCGTGACGCTCGGCGGGAGTGGCGCGCGTGTCGTCAAGCGCAAGAACCTTTGCGGCGATGAATGAGGAATAAAACCGGTAGGCGACGGCGTAAGTGGCAAGGGCGGCGACGATGAACCAGACGGCGTTGAGCGGCTCGCGGCGCTCGAAGGCGATGGCGGCCAGCGCGCCCGCACCGGCGAGCGAAATGCAAACCCAGAAAAGCACCGCCAAGGCTTTCTTCATCCGTTCTCCGAGAATCGACCTAGTCGCATGTGACGAAGCCCCGGCGCGCGAACACGCATCTTACTCGAACCGCGCTCGAACGTCGCAAGACGCGCGGCGTGAGCAGCCGCACCCTTGTGCTTTCGTGCCGATATGATAATTTCGGCGACGCAATTTTGCGCATGATTTCCGCGCTGGCGAGGCCTCATTCATGAAGAAATGGGCTTTTGGAACTTGTGTGGTTGTTCTTGCGGGAGTGGTGGCGCTGGCGCCGCGAGGGTCGACGGCGCTAGCGGATCAGAATGACAGGAACAGCGAAACGAAAGATTCCTCGGAAAAGCCGGCCAAAAAATCGCCGTGGAAGCCTGAAGATTTCGTTTTTACCGAATCGGCGTCGCAATTTCGCATTTCGCCCGACGGCAAATGGGCGGTCTGGGTGAAGGACACCGGCGACAAGGACAAGGATGTCCGCGTCAGCAATCTTGTGCTCTCGAGTCTCACGGAGAAAAAGGAGATTCCGCTCACCCGTTGGACCGACGACGTTTCCTCGCCGCGGTGGTCTCCTGCAGGCGAGACGATCGCCTTCCTAAGCACGCACGCTCTGCCGAAGCCCAAGCCCGAGATCGCGCCGATGCAGCTCTGGCTTTTGAACGCCGGGGGCGGCGAACCGTGGCCCGCGACGGACTTTGAAAAAGGCGTGAAGGAATTT
>DASPVY010000190.1:0-2941 GCA_035622115.1 Candidatus Acidiferrales bacterium | reverse complement strand
GAGTCGAACGAGAGTTCATACTTGCCCCAGACCACCAGCAAGCGCGGCTGCTTCTCGCGCATCCATGCTTGCCATTTGGGGTAGTCCTCGACGTTGGTGCGGTAATCGTAAAAAAGGTCGCTCTGAATTTCAGCCTGTCCGGGCTGGCTGAGAAAGTTAAATTCGTCGGTCCACAAATCCGGGTCGTAGCGTTCGACGTTGGGATCGCTCCCCACATGGCGCGTCCTGGTTGATGCCAATGACAGCAGATTTTTGCGCAACGCTTCCTCGTTGGCAGACCGGTCAGCCCAGAATGCCCGCCGCGTCACCCAGTTCGCGCCCAAGCCCGTGTTGTGCGCCACAGCGTCCTGCACGATGAGAGCTTCGACTCGTTCTGGATGAGCCAGCGCCATGCGAAAGCCTACCGGACCGCCGTAATCCTGCATGTACAGCGTGTAGTGCCTGAGCCCCAGCGCTTCGGTGAAGTGATCGATAATCTGGGCGCAGTGATCGAACGTGTACGCGAATTTTTTCGGGTCCGGCCAGTCGCTGTGTCCGAATCCCGGATAATCCGGCGCGACAAGGTGAAAGCGATCGGAAAGCCGCGCGAAGAGAGGGTCGAACATCCGTGATGAAGAAGGAAGTCCGTGTAAAAGCAAAAGTGTCGGCGCGTCTTTTGGACCGGCCTCTCTGTAAAAGATGGAAAGTCCGTCGATCGGTATCGTGCGATAAGAAGTTGGATTTGCCATGCGATTCTCCTTTCCTGGCGCCTCTTCCCGGGCCTGTTTCTGGATTTGTGCCGCCGATTCCTTCGACTTCAGCGTGCGCCAATTTCACGTCGTCAGGCTGACGCGGCCCCGCGGGATTTTTTCTTGTCGCCCGTTGGGCCAACGCGAGATTGATTCTTTTCTTCTACGGTGCTCTGGTTACGCGGATCGTCTTTCGCGTTGATGTATTCAAGGCCAAGCGGACCAATCGCGGTTATTTGCGTTACGTACTCACCGGATTTTGCCCAGTGGAAATGCGGGGTATCGCCGGGCAGAACGATGACGCTGCCGGGCGGATACGCTTGCAACTTATCTTCGTCGAACTGTTCGCCGAGGCCGATGTAGAAAACGCCGGACAAGACGGTATACACCCGATCCTCGGGGTGTTTGTGGGGCATGATCTTCTCGCCGTGAGGCACTTTGACCCTGATCGTATACGGGCCGGGTTTCGATGGCTGGCCGACGACAACGGCGAGACGCACCGATGGCGGAAATTCTTCGAACGGCCTCCAGTCGATCTCTTCGGAGAGGATGGCTCTGAAAGCGTCCTCGCCTGGCTGGTGGGTTCGAGCCGCGCCTTGCTTTCCTTCCGGGCTGCTTAGGGGTTTCTTCTCTGGCATTTCAATCCTCCCTGTCTAAGAATTCGGTTGCTACCGCCGTGCGATCGGCGTCCCTGCCCGGCCGAGCGAAGCGATGCTCGCGTCCCACCCGGCGTCGAGCTCGACGTTACCACCGGCCCGCGTGCTCGCCGCCATCCACGTGAAGTACTTCTCCGGTTATTTGCCCTGCTCCCGCCAAAAAGAGGACGGCTTCCACAATGTCGCTCACTTTCACGATTTTTCCCATTGGCTGATAAGATTCAAGAATCTCCGTGGGATCATTCCCGTGCAGCCAAGTGTCCACGACGCCGGGGGCTACCGCGTTGAAGCGGATCCCTTCTTTTGCGTACTCGATCGCCAGACTCCGAGTGATGGTATTCAAGCCTCCCTTCGTGAGCATCGAGACCGAGGCGGGTTCTCCTGCGAACGGCTGATCAGCCAGCGCCGCGGAAATGGTGACCACGCAACCGGATTTTTGCTTCAGCATCTGTTTCACCGCGAGCTGCGTCATGTAGAGGAAACCCAGCAAGTTCGCCGATGCCAGGTCATTGAAATCGTCCGTGGTGTAGTCCGTAAATGCCTTTTTGCGAAAGATTCCCGCGTTATTCACGAGAACGTCGATCCTTCCGAAGCGCCCGACCGCGGCGTCCACGGTTTTGAACGCGGTTTCCTGGTTGCCGATGTCGCCGTCGACTAGAACCAAGCTGGCCGAGGGCGCGAGCGATTGACTAACGCGTCGCGATGTCCCGACAACGTTGTAGTCTCCCTTGAGAAAGCCTTCCACCAATCCAGCTCCGATTCCGCGATCTGCGCCCGTGACAATCGCAGTTTTTTTCTCCGGCACACGTACTCCTTCTTGCCGAATTCAGCATCCGAGCGGCCCAGGCGGCGAAATCGGCTTGGCCGCTGCCGTCACCGAGCAGAAGAGTGAGCGGTTTTCTGCGCGAAAACATTCATGAAATTCTCCCGGCGTGAGCGAACAGAAGGGCATGGGCGAGATCCTAAAACGGGGTCGGACGAGGCTTGAAGGTGTACGTTCTGGCCTTCAAGTCCAAGGGTCTTATCCGACCGAAGTATAGGATGAACTTTAAGCGAGTCAAGCGAATTCAAATTAAGAACGTAGCTTGAAAAGTCTGGTGGTCGGACACGGGCGTGAAATTTAACGACACTGTTGGCGCAATTTACGGAAATTTGCCACCGCATCCAGCTTGCACTCTTATCCAGCGCGTTTTTCCAACACGCCTGCGGCGGAACTCTATAAGATAGGTAGCTCCTCGGGCCAGAGGCTGATGCGTGACGCTGAAGATTGACATCCGCGATGCGGGCGAAGTGAAAATTCTGGAACTCGACGGCCGCCTCACGCTCGGCGAAGACAGCACATCATTCCGCGAAAACATACGGTCGCTGGTCCACGCCGGCAAGAAGAAGATCGTCTTGAATCTGACCAATCTCAACTACATCGACAGTTCCGGCATCGCCGTGCTGGTGGCGAGCTGTCAAATCGCGCACTCCAAGGGCGCCACGCTCAAACTGGCGAACGTGGGTCCGAAAGTTAAGGAAATGCTGATAATGACGAAGCTTATGCCCGTCTTCGAC
>DASPVY010000189.1:0-2735 GCA_035622115.1 Candidatus Acidiferrales bacterium | reverse complement strand
CTGGTCCGCGTTCGTGCCTGCGCGCTGAACCACCTCGATCTCTGGGTGCGCCGCGGCATGCCCGGGATCGAAATTCCGCTGCCGCATATTCCGGGGAGCGACATCGCGGGCGAAATCGCCGCGGTGGGCTCGGCTGTCTGGCGCGTGAAAGTTGGTGACCCCGTGATCCTCGCGCCCGGAATTTCCTGCGGCCAGTGCGCTTATTGTCTTTCAGGCGCTGATAATTTCTGCCGCCGCTACAAGATCTTCGGCGAACTAGTGGATGGCGGCTGCGCCCAATTCGTGTGCTCGCCCGAGGTGAATGCGATTCCCAAGCCCGAGCGGCTTTCGTTCGAAGAAGCCGCCGCCGTCCCGCTCGTGTTTCTCACGGCGTGGCACATGCTCGTCAGCCGCGCGAAAGTTCAGCCTGGAGAGTGGGTCCTCGTTCTTGGCGCAGGCAGCGGCGTGGGCACAGCTGCGATTCAACTGGCAAAAGTGCTTGGCGCGCGCGTGATTGCCAGCGCAAGTTCGAACGAAAAACTCGAGCACGCGCTGAAGCTGGGCGCAGACGCCGTGATCCATCACGGGATAAAAGATATCGCGATGGAGGTGAAGCGGATCACCAACAAACGCGGAGTTGACGTGGTGGTGGAGCACGTCGGCGTGGCCACGTGGGATAAAAGCATCGCCAGCCTTACGCCGGGAGGGCGACTCGTCACTTGCGGCGCGACCACCGGCTACGACGCCAAACTCGATCTGCGCTATCTTTTTTCAAAACAATTTTCACTGCTCGGATCAAAAATGGGAAGCAAGGGCGAGCTCTATTCGGCCCTCGAACTCGTCAATGAAGGCAGGCTGAAGCCGGTGATCGACACGGTGTTTCCGCTGGAAGAATGTGCGCGAGCGCACGAACGCCTCGAGCATCGCGAGCAGTTTGGCAAGATCGTCTTGAAAGTTTGAGCCAGGAAGGATCGCAACATCGCCACTCAATTTCAGAAGAACGTGACATGAACGGAATTGCGCCGAGACGCGCCAGGTGCGAGAATGATTAAAGACGCGCCAAGATTCGGCGCTGCGGAGATTTAAGGAATGGCTGTTGAGCTGGCAAAGGGCGTAACTCTTGAAAGGCCGGGGGAGGATGAGAGCTTCCTTCGGGAAGAGGGAATTCTCTTTGCTTCGCTCGACAAAGTGGTGAACTGGGCTCGCCGCAGCTCGATCTGGCCGATGTCTTTCGGCCTCGCTTGCTGCGCGATCGAAATGATGTCGATGGCGGCCTCGAGGTTCGACGTCGCGCGATTTGGCGCCGAAGTATTTCGTGGCTCGCCGCGCCAGTCGGATCTGATGATTATCGCCGGGCGCGTCTCGAATAAAATGGCGCCGGTGATTCGCCAGCTTTACGATCAGATGCCCGAGCCCAAGTGGGTGATTTCGATGGGCGCTTGCGCGACGTCCGGCGGCGTCTTCAATAATTACGCGGTCGTTCAGGGCGTGAATCAGGTGATTCCCGTCGATGTTTACGTTCCCGGCTGCCCGCCGCGCCCCGAAGCTCTTCTCTACGCCATCATGCAGCTTCAGAAAAAGATTGATGCCGATCGCGGCAGCTTCCGCCGCTCCCTCAATATCGGTTAGCTCGCTCCCAGGTGGGATTCAACGAACGAGTGGAAGTACGATGACCGCAGCCGTCGCGCCGGCCGATTCAACGACGCTGCCCGGCGCACTATGCTCCGCGCGAAGATATCCCATGGCGATGGGATGTCCGGCTTGCGGAGAAAATCCCGCGCGCGTAACGAAGCCGACTTCTTTGCCCCCTGCCGTGAGCTTCGCGCCGCGTTCGGGAACCACGCTGCCCGAAAATTCCAGGCCGACGCGCACGCGGTTCACGTGGCCTCGCGAACGCACGCGCTCGACAATTTCCTGCCCCGTGTAGCATCCCTTCGCAAAACTGATATGCGTCGATTCGAGACGCGCTTCGTGGGGGATCACATTGTCGCCGAAGTCATAACCGAACCATGGAATGCCGGCTTCGAGCCGCAAGGAATTCAGCGCGGAATATCCGATCGGCCCGCCTCCTACGGAGCGGACAGCATCGAGCAGCAGGTTCCATAGCGACTCCGCGTTCGCGCGATCGGCGATGACTTCGAACCCCGCGACACCGCCCGGCGAGCGGCGGGAAATACGGACGGGCATTCCGGCAATGCGCGCATCTCGAATTTCCAGTTCTGCAAAATCGCTGAGGTCGCCTCCGCCAATCGCTCGCAGCACTTCGGCGGACTTTGGTCCTTCGACGCCCAGCGCGACGATTGAATCGGTGGCATCTTCGAGCGTCACATCGTCCATGATGATGTAGCGGTCGAGCCATTCGATGAGCTTCTCGCGAATCATGCGATAGGAGATGGCCAACTGACGCTCGCCGACCGAATAGATTTCGAGCTCGGCGAGAATGTGGCCCTGCGGATTCAGAAGAAGGCAGGGAACTCCGCGGCCGGACGCGGCGGCGCGAATGTCGTTGGTGAGAATGGCATTGAGGTAGCGCTCGCGGTCCGGTCCAGTGAAATAGAGGAACGCGCGATAATTTTTGTCGACCAGCGCCGCGGATTCCCGCGCGAAGCGATACTCCTCGTCGAAGGAAGTGAAACGATCCGGCATTTCGCAGCCGAACCACGTCGCAAACGTAGCGCCGAGTTTCGATTCGACGGCGCGCAGTGGAGTTTCTTGCGCGGGTTGAGGCGTCGCGTCCATTGGTGTTGCAGCGCATC
>DASPVY010000188.1:0-4484 GCA_035622115.1 Candidatus Acidiferrales bacterium | reverse complement strand
CCCGCGCGGGTCGGGCTCTTCAATCAATTCGGTGATGACTTCCGGCATGTCGAGCGATGTCGGGCTCTTGTATTCGAGAATCGACGGAAATTTGTGGACCAGCGCGTGCGAAAGTTTCCTGGGAAGGCGGCGAAATTCCTGCTCTTCCATCAGCGCTTCGCCGAGGCCCATGTAGACGCCGCCTTCGACTTGCCCGCGCGCGAGGACCGGATTCAGCGCCCGGCCAATATCGTGGGCGATCCAAATTCGCGGCACCGTGACCCAGCCGGTCACTTGATTCACGGCGACTTCGACGACGGCGGCAGAGTACGAGTACGTCGGAGAAGGCCCCACGCCACCGCCCTTGTAGAGGGCGGGCGATTTCGGCGGCGTGTAGGAGCCGACGGTTCCGATGGTCCCGAATCGCGCTTCCGCGAGGCACACGGCATCGGCAAAGGACATGCGCTTCTCCGGGGCCTCGGAATCGAATACAAACCGGCCAGCAAAGCGCAGCCGCTCCTTGGGCGCCGAAAGTTTATCTGCAACCGCGTCCGCGAGAATCGCTCGCGCGCGATCGGCGGCCTGAATCGCGGCATTGCCCGCCATCAGCGTGACGCGGCTTGAATAGGAACCGAGATCAACGGGCCCGAGATCCGTATCGCCGGTGTAAACGCGAATATCGAACGGCTCGATGCCCAAAATTTCGGCGACGATTGCAGCAAGAACGTCGTCCGAGCCCTGGCCGATTTCCGTGGCGCCACAGAAGACAGTGACGCCGCCACCGCGATCGAGTTTGAGTTGCACTCCGGAATGGGGCATCTTGTTCCAATAAATCGGAAGTCCCGCGCCAGTGAGATATGCGGAACACGCCAGGCCCACGCCGCGCCCTGCAGGCATCTTTCGAAACTTTTCGTTCCATCCGGAAACTTTCACCAGACGTCGAATGCATTCGGCCAGCTTGATGGTGCCGAGCCGCATGTAGTTCGCTGTAACCGCCGCGGACGATTCGACGATGCGCAGCCGCAGCTCGGCCGGATCGATCTTCAGTTTCTCGGCGATCTTGTCGAGCTGAACTTCCTGTCCGAATCGCGGCTGGGGCGTGCCATGACCGCGCTTCGGGCCGCATGGCGGCTTGTTCGTAAACGTGCGGCAGCCGCGGAAGCGATAGCGCGGGATATGATACGTGGTCGTCGCGAGCGCGCCAGTGTAAAACGTGCTGGCGACGCCGTAAGAACCGTACGCGCCGCCGTCGATCAGCGTCTGCAAAAGCACCGCGGTGATAGTTCCGTCTTTTTTCACTCCGGTTTTGAATTTCATCAGCACGGGATGGCGGCCGCGATGGCAATAGAAGACCTCTTCGCGCGTCAGACAGATTTTCACGGGCCGATCGAGCATGAGTGCGGCCTTGGCGACGACAATTTCGTGATTGAAGGGATCGCTCTTGCCGCCGAAGCCGCCGCCGTTTGGAGTGGCAATCACGCGAATATGCGCCGGCGGCATCTCGAGCACTTTCGCGAGTGCGCGATGAAGATAATGCGGCGTCTGCGTGCTCGACCAGATGGTCAATTTTCCATCAGGGTCTTTGATCGCGACCGAAGCGTGCTGCTCGATTGGCAGATGCGTATTGCCCTGATAGAAGAAAGTATCTTCGAAAACTTCGTCCGCCTCGGCAAAGCCGGCTTCCACGTCGCCGAAATCGAGCGCTACCATCTTGTGTATATTTCCCGACTCACCGTAATCGTGAATTCGCGGCGAAGGCGTTGCGAGCGCTTCTTCGGGATCGGAAATTGTCGCGAGAATTTCGTATTCGACATCGATGAGATCGAGAGCTTCAAAGGCGGTGAGTTCTTCGCGTGCAATCACGGCCGCAACGGGATCGCCGACATGGCGGACATGATCGACGCACAGCGCCTGCTCGTCCTGGCTGACCGGCAAAATGCCATATTCGATCGGAACATCCTTGCCGGTGAGAACCAAATACACGCCGGGATGCGCCAGGGCGCGCGACACGTCGATTTTGCGAATCAAAGCGTGCGGATGCGGCGATCGCAGAAGCTTGCAATGCGCCATGCGCGGAAGAAAAATATCGTCGGCAAAACGGGTTTGCCCGGTGACCTTCGCGCGCGCATCCACGCGACGCCGGGGAACGCCAATGATCCGCGTGGCGTCGCCGTTGCGCCCGGCGGCGATGCCCGTCTCAGCGGGCCTGGGCACCGAATTTTTCGGATCCGCCATTCAATCTCCCTGCGCAGCGGGCGCGCTGGAATTCACCGGCTCGCAATTCGCGTTGGGAATGTCTTGTTCTGCGATTTTGATGACGGCAGCTTCGACGGCCTCAAAAATCTGGAGATAGCCGGTGCATCGGCACAAGTTGCCGGAAATCGCCTCGCGAATCTCATCGCGCGTGGGGTGCGGATTCGCATCCAGCAGCGCTTTGGCCGTCACCAAAATCGCGGGCGTGCAATATCCGCATTGCGCGGCGCCGAGATCGGCGAAGGCGTCCTGCAGGGGATGAAGTTTCCCGTCGAGCCCCATGCCTTCGACTGTGAGGATTTCGCGGCCATCGCATTCGAGCGCCAGCACCAGGCATGAAAGCACGGGCTTGCCATCGAGCAAGACGGCGCATGCGCCACATTCGCCCAGCTCGCAGCCGTGCTTCGTTCCGGTGTGGCCGAGATCTTCGCGTAAAACTTCGAGGAGCGTTTTATACCATGCGAATGAAACGTCCGTCGCTTCGCCATTCAACTCGATTCGGATGCGCGAGGTTTTTTGCGATTCAATGGGAATCAGTTCCACGCTCGTCTACCTTTCGCCCGAAAACCGGCGCGCTTCGCCGTGCGCGGCCGCTTTGCGAAGAGCCGAATAGGGCCGCGGGACTTGACTCGGCCGGGTGCTGCGCGCCAACCGCGTTCCATTCGGCTTGACCAGCAATCCGCGAATCAAATACTCCGCAAATTGATCGGCGATTTCTCCGGCCGTGAGCGGGCCATCGGAACGGAACCAGCGAGCACTCCAATTCAGCGCGCCCAGAATCGCGCGCGCCGCCAGCGCCGGTTCGCAACGGACGAATTCTCCCGATCGTTCGCCGGAAGAAATTAATTGCCGGACGCCCTCTTCGTAGCGGTCGCGTTTGGCCACCAAACGCTTTTGCATTGCCGCCGGCAACGAGCTGGTGAGCAAATGCGCAGCCGCTCCTTCGACCTCGTCGAGCACGCAGCGCACGTGCGACACAATCACCGAGCGCAGCTTTTCGGAAACCGGGACACGCATGCGCCTGGCCTTTTCGAGAGCGGCGATCATGCGGTCGAGCGAATTGTCCTGGCAGAAAAACAGAATTTCGTCTTTTCCGCGAAAGTAGTTATAAAGATTAGCGGGAGAAAGCTCCGCCGCTTGGGCGATATCGCGCATGCCTGTTTCCGCGAATCCGCGCGTTTGAAACTCTTTGCCGGCGGCGCGCAGGATATCAAGGCGCCGTGCGAGATAGCGCTTGCGCGCTGTGCCGTTCCGCTGGTTCGTGGCGTTGCTTCGGGGCACGGGCAATCCTTGGCGTCGCGGCTCCCTGCCGACAGAGCACCGAGCCTGTCCCAGATGTACCACGCGGAGCGCATCGAGTCAATGAAAACTGAACACCTGTTCAGATAACGAACAACGGTTCAGAATGAGGTAGAATCCCATGGCGTATGGCCAAAAGCTGCAGCGGATTGATCCGGCACGAATGGGGGAGCAATGAAACTTTCAAACTACGTTTCAGGCAGATGGGTTGAGGGTGACGGCGCCGGCGAGGCGCTGGTGGATCCCGTGACCGGCGAAGAAGTCGCGAGAATTTCCTCGCAGGGCATCGACCTCGGCGCAGCGCTGGATTTTGCGCGTTCGCGAGGCGTGCCGGCTCTTCAGGAATTCACGTATGCGCAGCGCGCTGAGTTGCTGGCCAAAGTGGCTGAAGCGCTCTCCGCGAATCGCGACGAATATTTCCGGATTTCGCTTCTCAATCTTGGAGCAAATCAGTCCGATGCCTCCTTCGACGTGGATGGCGCGATCTACACCTTGAAATATTACGCGAAGATCGGCCGCAGTCTTGGTGAGCGCAAGATGCTCAAGGACGGCAGCGAGAACCCGCTTTCGAAAACGAATATATTTGCGGCTCGTCATTTTCTCGCGCCCGCCAAAGGCGCGGCAGTTTTCATCAACGCATTCAATTTCCCCGCGTGGGGATTGTGTGAGAAGGCAGCACCGGCGCTTCTTTCGGGCGTTCCGGTGGTCGTCAAGCCGGCCTCGCCAACGGCATGGCTTACGCAGAGGATGGTGGAAGACATCGTCAAGGCGGGAATTTTGCCTCCGGGCGCGATTTCGATTGTTTGCGGTTCGGCGCGCGATCTTCTCGATCACGTGCGAGAGACTGACACTCTTTCGTTTACCGGCTCGGCTGACACGGCCGCGCGCATTCGCTCTCACGCGAACGTCCTGCGCCGGTCAGTCCGCGTGAATGTCGAAGCCGACAGCATCAA
>DASPVY010000187.1:0-3250 GCA_035622115.1 Candidatus Acidiferrales bacterium | reverse complement strand
GTACTCCAGGCGCTTGATCCATCGCACGAAAGCCCCGCGCTTCTGGCGCGGCGCGCGCGCGGCCTGATGCGCCAGATTCGATGCGATGTAACGGTCCGCCAGAAGCGTCTTGCCGGACGCCAGAATCGCTTCGATCTTCGCCTTGGCTTCAAACCGGTCGCCGGCGTAAAGAATCGCGGCAAGATGCGGGTCCACGGCTTCGAGCGTGCCGAAGTCCCCGTTCAGGAACTGCGCGACGAGGCGGCCGAAAAAGCCGTCGTAGCGCGGGAAACTGATCCGCTCGAGCGGGACGCCGCGCTTGCTGAGCGCACGGACCAGGAGTTCAAGCTGCGTTCGCTTACCCGAGCCGTCGATTCCTTCGAAGACGATGAATTGTCCGCGCCGCGCCATGCGTGGGCATCAGTCTAACATATCGTTTTGCGATGCCGGTGCGGCCCGCTGTGCGGCCTCCCGAACTTTCGCCATGCTAAAATTCGCGCTGTGAATTTCGATAAAGGCATTCTGGCTTCCAATCTGGCGCAAATTCAGGAACGCGTCGCACGAGCCGCCGGTCGATCCGGCAGGCGGGCGAATGAAATCACGCTGATTGCTGTTTCAAAAACGTTTCCGGCCGAAGCCATACGGGAAGCGCACGCTCTTGGCGTTGGCCACTTCGGTGAAAATCGCGTTCAGGAATGGGACGCGAAACGCAGCGAGCTGGACGGTTTGGATGCGACGGTTCATCTCATCGGCCACTTGCAAAGCAACAAAGCCCGCCGCGCGGCGCAAATCTTCGGCGCAATCGATTCCGTCGATTCCATCGCACTTGCGCGTAAACTCGATGCGGCGTTCGCCGAATGCGCGCGGTCCGGCACGGACCGTTTGCCGATCCTCCTCGAAGTGCAATTGGCCGCCGAAGAATCGAAGTCGGGCATTAAGCCGGCGGAGCTTCCCACGCTGATTGACGCGATCGTTGAACTGCCGCGCGTCGAGCTGCGCGGCCTGATGGCGATCCCGCCCTATCTCGGGAATCCCGAGGATGTTCGGCCTTATTTTCGCCAGCTGCGCGAGCTTCACGAGGCGGCCAAAGCGCATTTGGATGCGAAACTTCGCGGCGCGTTCCGCGAAATGTCGATGGGCATGAGCCATGACTTCGAAGTTGCAATTGAGGAAGGCGCCACGCAAGTTCGGCTCGGCACGGCGCTTTTTGGCTCTCGTTCGACGCAATGATTCTAATGTAGCCCACGTCTTCAGGTGTGAGGCGTGTGAATTCGGATTTAGCCGTGATCGATATAACGGAGCGTGATGGTGGCGTGTCGTTCCTCGTGCGCGTTCAGCCGCGCGCCAGCCGTGACTCGATCGCGGGCGAGCACGATGGCGCGCTGAAAATCCGCCTGACCGCCGCTCCCGTGGAAGATCGCGCGAATGAAGCGCTCCGCCGTTTCCTGGGGGCGAGTTTGAAGATACCCGCGACGGCTGTTAGAATCGCCGGGGGCGAGAAAAGCCGCACAAAACGAATTGAGATTCACGGAATCGCTCCCGGCCGGATTCTGGGGCTTTTGACGGAAGAAACGTAGCGCCGATTCCCGGGATCCATGCCAGGGCGCTTCAGCGGCTGTGAGAATCACGATGCCTGATATTCATGCGATTCAACGCGAACTGCGCGCCAATCGTCTCGATGGCTGGCTGTTCTACGATCATCATCGCCGCGATCCCATCGCGGGACGCATTCTAAATCTCCAAGCCAATGGGCTCGCCACGCGGCGCTGGTATTACTTCATTCCCGCCAAAGGCGAGCCGCGCAAGCTCGTCCATCGAATCGAAGCCGGCATGCTCGATAGCTTGCCGGGACGCAAGAACGTCTATTCCAGTTGGGAAGAGCAGCACGCGCAGCTCGCGCGATTGATGGCGGGTTCGAAAACCGTTGCGATGCAATATTCGCCGCAAAACAACATTCCCTATATAGGCCTCGTGGATGCCGGAACCGTCGAGCTCGTTCGCAAGCTCGGGAAGAAGGTCGTCAGCTCGGGCGATCTGGTGCAGACTTTTGAAGCTGCCTGGTCGCCGGATCAATTGGAATCGCATCTCGCCGCGGGAAAATTGGTGGATCAAATCACGCGGGAGGCTTTCGCGCGCGCCGGCTCGATGGTCCGCGAAGGCAAAGCCTTCACCGAATACGATCTACAGCAATGGATGCGCGCGCAATTCGATGCGAACTCGCTTTTCGCCGAAGATGGCCCCGTCGTCGCCGTTCCGCCCAATAACGGTAATCCGCACTACGAGCCGAAGCGCGAAGGTTCGAAGCCGGTTCACGCCGGCGATTTGCTGCTGCTCGACGTCTGGGCCAAGTTCAAGCGGCCCGGCAGCGTTTATTACGACATTACCTGGGTCGGCTATCTCGGCGATCGCGTTCCCGAAAAGTACGCGAAGATTTTCGCCATCGTGAAAAATGCCCGCGACGCCGCAGTCGATTTCGTCAAAACGTCCGTGGCCGCGAAAAAAGAGATTCATGGCTGGCAAGTGGACAACGTCGCGCGAGAAGTGATCCGCAAGGCGCGGCACGCGAAATATTTCGTTCATCGCACCGGCCACAGCATCGGCCAGGAAGTCCACGGCAATGGGGCGAATATGGACGGGCTCGAAACGCGCGACGATCGCCGCATCGTTCCCTTCACATGTTTCTCCATCGAGCCCGGCATCTACATGCCCGAGTTCGGACTTCGCTCCGAAGTGAACGTGTACGTCGGCGAGCATGAAGCCCGCACCACCGGCGCCGTGCAGCAGGAAATCATCCTGATTTTGGCCTGATCGCGCGTGAGCGATTCTTCCGCCAATTCGAGCTCCGACTCGTCACCTACAGCGCCACTGTTCGTGGGAATCGCGGCATGGGTGCTTCCGGGCCTCGGCCACATCCTTCTCAAGCGGTGGGGCCGCGGCGTGGTCTTTTTCGCCACGGTTGCCGGGCTAGCTTTGGCCGGATATCACCTGCGCGGCATCGTGTTTTCGATTTTTCCGCCGGTGGATCCCCGCATTGATCCGCTCGCATTTCTGGGCGGGATCGGCGACGCGGGAAGCGGCGTATTCTACTTTCTGGCGCATGTCTTCGAGCCCCTCGGCAACGATGTATCCCGCGCGGCCGGCGATTATGGAACGCGGTTTCTCGCCGCCGCGGGTGTCGCGAATTTTCTTTGCGTGCTGGATGCGTGCGAAACAGCGGCGCGCGTTCAGCGCTCGCGCGGACTGAGAAAATAAGGATGTCTTCTCATCTGGT
>DASPVY010000186.1:0-6237 GCA_035622115.1 Candidatus Acidiferrales bacterium | reverse complement strand
ATCCTTGCGTCGAAATCCGCCTGCGAGACTTCGTAGATGCGACGTAGCAGCTTGAACGACTCGATCACGGCGATGTCCCACCAGAGTTGCGTCCGCTGGCCGAAGACGACGCCGATCGTCTTCACGTACCGGCGCCGCTGCTTGTAGGGCACAAAGCCATTCACCACCGCTTCGCCCGAAGTCGGCAGCAGAATTCCAGTGAGCATCTTGATGCTCGTGGACTTTCCCGCGCCGTTCGGACCGATATATCCGACCATTTCGCCGCGCTCGATGGAAAAGCTCACCCGGTCTACCGCTACCAGCGTTTTGTAGTCGCGGATGAACAGATTCTGTATGCCGCCCCAGATGCCTTCGCGGCGGCGAAATGTGCGGAAGTTTTTGGAGAGATCGCGGACCTGAATCAGCGGTTCAGCCATCGGATACTTGATTGTATCTCAGATGGATGCAGACGCTGGTTGTGAGTGAGCGCGAGGAAATATACTTGGTCACGCGGGGGAGCAGGCTTCGTTCAGGCGCGAAAGAGCACGCTCTCGCGATTGAACATCGTCACCGCCGCGCCCAACGCAATCGCGGCGTACACGCACGACGACAGGAAAATCAGCAGGATAAATCCCCACGGATGATTGCCTGCCATGATTTCCTTGCCAACCAGGCTGGTGCTGAGAATCGGAATCAACGCCGTGCGCGTGTTCAGCTCGACGCCCGGCAACAAGGCCACAATCGCGGGCATGATGACGATGATTGTCAGCGGCGAAAGATAGGTCTGTGCTTCGCGGAAGCTCTTGGCGAAGAGCGCGATCGTCAGTAGCGTCGCGGAAAACAGCACCGTCAGCGGCAGCACCATCAGCAGCACGGCCAGAATGCCTCGAGGGTCGACGGCGTAGTGCACGCCGGGCGACTCCTCTGCGACGAGCTTGTCAATCATGCCTTTGGCCAGCAGGAAAGATACCGCCATCGAACTCAACGACAGAATCGCCGTCGTCAGCGATGCCGTAATCACCATCAAAAATTTACCGAGCACAAGATCTGTTCGGGAAACCGGGCTGGTCAAAATCGTTTCCATTGTGCCGCGTTCTTTTTCTCCCGCCGTCAAATCCATCGCTGGGTACATCGCTCCCGTCAGCGACAATATGATTACGAAGTAAGGGATCATCCCGCCGATCGCGCTGCCCGCCACTTTTTCCGGTGGCGCGACATTCATCTCCTGGACTTTGAACGGATCGACAAGATTTGCCGGCACGCCGCGCTCGGAAACAAGCTGCTTCGCCAGTTGCACGCGATAATCCTTCAGGAACTTTTCCACCGCGCTCTCGGCGAATTCCGACTTCACGTCGTTTTGGTAATAGTCCACCGTCACCGTCTGATATTCGCCGCGTTCGGCGGCGGCATCGAATCCCGGAGGAATGATGACGGCCGCGCGAACGGTTTTGGCCGTCACCTTGTCAACGTAGTCCGGCGTCCCCGGCACAAATTCAATTTTCCCCGAATTTTTCAGCGCCGCTACTACGTGCGGAGAATCCTCTCCTCCGACCACCATTACGGCCGGCACTTCGGCTTTCGCCCGGCTCATCAGCGTAGCTCCCAGGAGACCCATGCCGAACGTCAGCGCTGGAAACAGCAGGAGCGGCACCACCGTCATCGAAATCACCGTCCGGCGATCTCGCAGCGAATCGATCAGCTCTTTCCTGTAAACGACGCCGATGTTCCGCAGGCTCATTGTGCGTCTCCCGCGACTTCCACAAAAATATCCTCAAGATCCTGTTTGCGATATCGCGCGCGCAATTCAGCGAGCGAACCTTCCGCCAGCAAACGGCCGTGATGAATCATTCCGATTCGATCGCACAGTTTTTCCGCCTCCGTCATCACATGGGTCGAAAATATGACAGTCTTGCCGCGGTCGCGGCACTGGCGAATGAAGCCCACGATCGTTCGCGCGGCAAAAACATCGAGTCCGACCGTCGGCTCATCGAAGATCATCACGGCCGGGTCGTGCACCAGCGTGCGGGCGATGGAAACTTTCTGCTTCATGCCGGTCGAAAGCTTTTCGCAGCGCTGGTTTTGGAAATCCGTCATCCCAAGCATTTCAAAAAGCGCATCCACCGACTTTTTCAGGGGTTCACCATCTGCCCCGTATAGCCGCCCGAAATATTCGACCATCTCCCGCGCCGTCAGCCGTCCATAAAGCGCCGTCGCCGTCGAGAGAAATCCGACGTTCGCGCGCACTTTTTCCGGCTCTTCGACGATGTCGTACCCGGCGACATTGGCGGTGCCGCCGGTGGGCTCGAGGATCGTCGCCAGCATTCGCAGCGTGGTCGTCTTGCCGGCGCCATTCGCTCCGAGGAGCCCGTAAATCTCGCCGGGCTTGCATTCAAAGCTGACGCCATCCACCGCGCGCACTTCCTTCGCTTTCTTCGTCGCGGGAAATACTTTGCTGAGTTGCAGCGCCTGGATCATTTCTATTTTGCCAATCGTTCGATTGCTCCGGGATGCCGGGGCACAGGGATGCTACCGCATCTCCTGCTTTTCATACGATTGATGCCTCGGGAATATTACAGCATCGGCAGCCGTCTCTCGTCGCGAAGCCTATTCGCCCATCACTTTGATCTGAACCCTCTTTGGCCGCTGGCCATCCAGCTCAGCAAAAAGTACAGACTGCCACGGGCCCAGGTCCAGCCGGCCTTCCGTGAACGGCACGATCGTCTGATTCCGTAGCAATACGCTTTGCAGATGAATCGCCGCGTTGCTCTCGAAGCGCCCTTTATGCCTGTAGTCGTCGCGCTCCGGCGCCAATTGATTGAGCCAAGCGTTGAGATCTTCAATCAGGCCCGGCTCGTCGTCATTCACCACAATCCCCGCGTTCGAATGCAAGGCCGTGACCAGAATAATGCCGTCGTGGAACGTGCTTTTCTCCAGCGCCGATTTCACCTGCGGCGTGATATTCAAGAATTCGCGCTTCTTCTGCGTTTGGAACGTCAGCGTTTCCGTGTAGGTTTTCATGACTTCGTCTCGCGTTGGCGGCGCCATCTAAGCGATTGACGTTGAGTAGTCTGCACGGCGGCGAGAATTTCTCAGCCCTTATGGCAGGCGGGGCAATGCTTCGCTTCGTAATTATCCATCGTCACTTCGAACATATTGTTGCAGCCGATGCAAACGCGATGAATTTTCGGCTTGGGCTTGCCGTCAGGGGTCTTTTCGTTTTCTTCTTTCGCGGTATGCGTCTCGCTCATGGCCGGATTTTAGCATGGCTGGCGCGCGTCTTTCCGCCCGTTTCCTTTTGCCCCGCGGTTGGCATCCTAACCTCGGAGGTTCGGCATCTTTAATTACGGCTGTCGGATTTCCGCTCTCGCGCTTCGTAGGCAAGCGGTAAAGCCCTCTGTTACAATCCAGTGATTTTTTGAGGGGATGCCAGCGCGTCGCTCATTCGACGCTACATGGCGGCTTTGACCAAACGCACCTGGATATTAATCGGAGTCCTGTTCGTTCTCATCGCCATCGTCGTACTGATGCGCGTGTCGCGCGAGCGCCCGCCGGAAGTCCAGGTGGTCCACGTTCTTCATGATAATCTCGTCGCAACCATCAGTAGCAACGGCAAGATCGAGCCAATCAATCCCTTCATCTTCCGCGCCGAGTTTCCCACCTTTGTGGCCGAAGTGAGCGCGAAGGAAGGCCAGTCCGTCGCGGCCGGCCAGAAAATTCTGCGACTCGACGATACCGACGCGCGATCGCAGCTCGACGCCGCTCGCACCGATCTTCTTACGGCGCAATCTCTCTTGAATTACGCCCGCAGCGGCGGCTCGCCTGATCAGGTCGCGCAGCTTCAAGGCGACTTGCATACAGCCCAGCTGCGCGTCGCCGCGCTCGAAAAAACTCAGCAATCGCTGCATGAGCTTTTCTCGAAGCAGGCGGCCACGCAGGCGGAAATCGACCAGAACGCCGTCGATCTCGAAGCGGCTCGAGCCAATCTACAGACGGTTCAGCAAAAAAAGATCGAACTCGAACACAACGCATCGCTCGACGTCCAGCGCTTAGGTCTGCGCGTCCAGCAGGATTCTGACAATATCCACTCGCTGGAACGCAAAGTCCGCTCATCGAATATCGTCTCGCCGGTCGCGGGCACCTTGTATTCGCTGCCCGTTCGCGCCGGCGACTACGTCGTTGTCGGTCAGGATCTCGCCGAAATCGCGGATTTGCGCCACGTGCAGCTCCGCGTCTTCGTTGACGAGCCGGATCTCGGAGGTCTCGAGGTGGGCCAGGAAGTGCGCATTACCTGGGACGCTCTGCCGAATCGCGAATGGATCGGACACACGGTCGAAATTCCCAAGCAGGTCGTGGCGCGCGGCACGCGCAGCGTCGGCGAAGTCCTTTGCTCCGTCGAGAACGACAAACTCGAGCTCTTGCCCAATACAAACGTGGCCGTGCTCATTCTTCTGCGCTCGCGCACGAACGTGCTCTCCGTTTCTCGCGCCGCCATCGTTGCGAACGGCGGGCATCGCTATGCGTTTCTGGTCAAGGGCGACCACCTGCAAATGAGAGAAGTGAAAATAGGCATCGCCAGCCCCACGAAATACGAAATTCTTTCCGGCCTCTCTGACGGCGATGCCGTCGCCGTGTCCGGCGATCTTCCTCTGCAGGACGGCATGGCTATCCAACCCGTCGAGGCGAAATGAAACCTCCCATACACGGGCCCATCCGCGTCCGCGCCGCGCTCATTTGCTCGTGGTTGCTTGCGATTCTCTCGAGCTTCGCGCTGGCGTCGCCGCAATCGAATCCGGCCGTCGATTCCGGACGCCGGCTCTTTGAAGCCGGGAATTATTCAGCCGCCATAACCGCTCTGAAAAACGTCATCGCACAGAATCCAAACAACGCCGACGCCCATTACTGGCTCGGCCGCAGTCTTTATGAATCGAAGCAGCTCGACAACGCAGTCGCGGAAGGCGAGCGTTCGATCGCGCTCGATCCCAAAAATTCGGAATACCATCGTTGGCTCGGGGAGTACTACGGAGACCAGGCCGATCGCCAGCACAGTTTTTTCCTGGCGCGCAAAGTGAAGAAGGAATTCGAAGATGCAGTCAAAGCGAATCCGTCGAATATTCAGGCGCGCCGCGATCTGGAAGAGTTCAATCTTCAGGCGCCGTGGGTCGTCGGAGGCAGCAAAGATGCCGCGCGGGAGCAGGTGGACGCCATCGCGGCGATCGATCCCGCCGAGGGCCACCTGGCCCGTGCGGCCTACGACATCGAAGCGCTCAAGAAGAACGATCTGGCTGAAAACGAAATCCAGCAGGCCCTCGCGGCTCATCCCACAACGATCGACCCTTATCTCGAAGTCGCGGACTTCTATCGCCAGCTCAACCGGCCTGGCGATATGGAGCCGGCGCTGCAAGCGGCCGAAAAGGTCAAGCCGGGTGATCCGCGTATCGCCTACGATCGAGCCGTTCAGCGAATTCTTGCCAATAATCAGATCACCAGCGCCGAGCCGCTCTTGAAATCGTATCTTGCCGACACGCCCGATCGCACCGATTGGCCCACTCACGCCTCGGCGCGTTATTGGCTGGGTCGTTTATACGAAGAGGAAGGGAAGCGTCAGGAAGCTGCCGAGCAGTATCGCGCTGCGATTCAGCTCGATCCTACTTACAAGGATGCGCGCACGCGTTTGCAAGCCCTCGAGAAGAACGGAAAATAATCGTTTCTGCTGGACGAGAATGAAAGACTACCCGCCGTTGCCCGCATTGTTCGCGGTTTCGTTGTGCGGTTGCACGGTGATGTCCACGGGCTGCTCGAGCTTGAAATCAAGTTTCGTTTCGGCGGGCACTTTCAACGGTTGCGGCTTCGTCGAGCTCTGATAGATCCCGCCTCCGGCTGCGCCCACTGCCGCGCCAATCGCTGCGCCCTTGCCGCCGCCGGCAATCGCGCCGATGAGCGTGCCCAACACCGCGCCGCCGCCAACCTTCTTCGCGGTATCCTGGCCGCGGGGTTTTCCGGAGAGCGAATACGTGCTGCTCACGAGCGAATACGACCGGCCCTGAAAATCCATCTTCACCAATTCCAGGTGCAATTCGCTCTTGCCTTTCATTGTGCCGGATTGGCTCGCCCCGGTCAGCCGGATATAAACATCCGCGCCGCGCGGCACGATCACGTCGTTGTCCACAAGAATCGGCGTGTCGAGCGACGCGTGAAAAATTTCGCCCGTGTGATTCACGCTTGAATCGATTCCGTCGATCATTCGCACCGTCAGCGCTG
>DASPVY010000185.1:0-4036 GCA_035622115.1 Candidatus Acidiferrales bacterium | reverse complement strand
GCTGCTCTTGACCAGCGCCCTGTAGCTCTCCGCGTCGTAGCCGGTTGCCTTGGCCTCGAACTCGGCTTGCTCCAAGTCGGCTTGACTGCTTAATCCCGCCTCACGCAGAAGTTGCTGCCGTTTCAGACTGGCTTCTTTGGCTTCGTGCTCGGCTTCTTTGTATTTCACGTCGTCTTGCGCAATGATCAGATCAGAATGTGCCTTCTGCAGTTCGAGTTGAAGGGAGCGGTCATCGAGCTGCCCGAGGATTTCGCCTGCTCTTACCCGCCGCCCTTCTTCGACATTCACCTGCTGCACGATTCCTTCACGCTGCGCGCGCACCTCAACTTCATGCTCAACCGTAAGCACGCTCAGGATGCTTTCGCTCGCGGGCGCGCTTCCAGAATCGGCGGCGCTCGCCGCGGCCGGTGAAGAACGCGGCGCGTTTGCGGCCGATGTCGGCGACGAAGCGTGATCTCCGCCGCACCCGAACGCAGCGAGCAAGATCACTACCGACCATATCGAATCTCGACGTCTCATAATCGTCCCTCGTACCAAAGCGGTTCTTCGCCGCGCGTTGCTCATGGCATCCAGCCCCAGAGCTTCTCCCAGAACCACCGAAACGGCGAGCGCAGCAGCGCGTACCCAACCGGATACCATCCACTTCCGAACCATCCCCCACCAGCGCGAATGCGCGCGCGACCTGCCATGCCGTCGCGAGCCTTCGAGTCTGGGTTGTCGAACACCGCGCGAATTACAAAGTATTCTTCGCCGTCAATGGCTTGAGAACGCATGGCCACACGGTCCACGGTTCCCTCGAACGTCTTCGTCGGAAGCGCGTTCAGCTTCAGCGCGACGCGCTTTCCCGGATGAACCAACTCAATGTCCGTTTCGGCCACGTTCATGTCCACCGCCATTTGCCGCTGCTGGACAATCTCGCAGAACGGCTGGCCTTCCTGCAGCATCGCGCCCGTCCGTTCCTCGACCTTTGGGGTGACCACCACGCCGTCAATCGGCGCGCGCAACTGTGCGTCAGCGACGCGCTGCTCTTCGAGTTTCAGGTCGGCCTGGGCGGCTTCGGCGCGCAGCCGCGCTTGCGACGAGGCGGTGAGATCGCGGCGGAACTCACCCTCGGCCAGATCGTGCTGCGCCTGAGCTAGATCGGCGCGCGCCCGATCGAGCTTTACGCGATCCTCGCCATCGTCAATTTGGGCGAGAACTTGACCCCGGGTTACGATGTCGCCCTCGTGCACGAACACGTGCTTGATGATCCCGCTGGCGATCGAGCTCACAATTCTTCGGTCCGCCGGTACGACGGTGGCGTTGGAACTGACGCGCACCGGCCACGGGACAATCGTCAATACAATTGCGGCCAACACTGCTTTCCAGCCGTACTCGAACCAGCGCGACTGCGCACCGGCCCCGAAAAACAGCTGCCTTTTCTGCGCCAGCGGTTTCAGAAAGCCGGCTAGCGGCACCTGCTGATATAGTTGTGCGTTACGGATCGCCACGGTTGTTTGGTTGGCAAGAATCGTGACCGTTTCACGCTGGCTGTCGTTCAAGAATTCCGCGTCGCTGCTAAGAAGGCACATCACTCCGACGGTGCCTTGATCGTCGCGCAGCGGAAGCGCATAAAAACCGCTGTAGTTGTGCTCTTCCAGAAAGCTGGATAGGACATCGCGCGCGGTTTCGGGATCGGCCTCCCATCCTTCTTCGTACTGATCGGCGCGCACAGCTTTTTCTTGCGTGCTCACCCACTCCAGCGCCTTGCGCAGCGCGTCCATTTCATCGGTCTTGGGCACTTCCTCTTCGCCTGAAACTGCGCCCAGAACGAAGCGGTTACGGTCGAAGAAGCCGATGACGCAGCGGTCGAACGGAATCACCGTCCCTGCCTGCTGCGCGACCGTGGTCAGTACGTGATCGAGATCCAGGGTTGACGTGATGGCCTGGCTGATTTTCATCAACGCGTCGAGTTCGTGGAGTTTGCGTTCTGACTCGAGCAGATTTGCGTTGTTCAGCGCGACCGCGGCTTGCTCGCTGATGCTCGAAAGAAAGAAAAGGTCTTCTTCGGTGAAGGGCTCACCATCCGTCTTGTTGACCAGCTCGATGACGCCGATCACCTGCTCTTCCTTGCGCAGCGGAGCGCAAATGATCGACTGCAGCTCGAACTCGCCTCCGGCTGCAATGCGCTCAGCCAGCGATTCCTCCTGCGCGGGATTTTCGATCAGCCGCGCGTTTCCGGTTTGTGCGGCTTCGGCGAGGTGGCCGGAATCGAGAGGAGCCGTCGCGTCGTCAGCGATGCTCGGATCTTCGCCATCTTTTTGCGCCAGCGTAAACCCGTCGCCATTTCCCGACACCAGCCACAAATTGCAAGCCTGCGCATGAAGGATGTCGCGGATCTTGCCGGCGACGATCGGAGTGAGTTCGCTCAGCTCGAGCGTCGAATTGAAGATGCGGCTGATGTCGTAAAGAGCCGTGAGACGTTCGATCGTGGACAGCTGCGAGTCGCGTTCCGCATCGGCTTCCGCCAGCAATGCACCCGCCTGCGACGCCAGCCGGGCCGCAGTCTCGAGGAACGTAGCGTCTTCCGGCGTGAATCCGCCTTTCTTGTTCAGCGCCTCAACGACGCCAGCAGCGCCTTCTGTGCCCGGAAATGGGACTAGCAGCGCCGATTGGATTGATTTTCGCTGCGCGGTGGAAAAATGCGCGAACGATTCGCGGTCGAGATCCTTGCCCGAAGCAAGAATGGTCGATGACTCCTCGATTACAGCCGCGAGGATGCCTTCCGAAAGGCGGTCCGCGGCCGGCGCCAGTTTTTCTTCGGCCTCGGTCCAACGCGCCCGGCATACGAGTTCGCCTTCGTCGCCCTCAGCCATCCATAGAAAGACGGCCCGGGCTCCCAACGCGGCGCCCGCGCGGGCAACGAACGTCCTTCTCAGGGTTGAGAGATCCCGGCAGGCGAATAGGACGCTCGCGAATTCAATGAGCGGCGACGATGTTTCCATCACGCTTCCTGTGGCGAATTCTGAAACACCCGTACCGGCCTCGTGACTAACGGGCGAATGGCCGGAGGGTCCGAAACGCGGGCAGCCTAACAAATGCGATTGCCAGCGTCAATACGCCCTTCGGAGCGCGGGGCTTGATTGCTGCCTGCTTTTCAGCTAGTTTGACGGGGCACGAGGAGCAGATGGATATTCAGATTCGCAAGGCCGGCAATGCCACGATTCTCGATCTGAACGGTCCGCTGCGCCTCGGCGAGCCCGAGCAGGCGTTCCGCGATCAAATGCAGAAACTGATCGATGCGGGCTCGCCGCACGTCGCCGTCAATCTCGCCAACGTCAGCGAGCTGGACAGCTCCGGAATCGGCGCGCTGGTCCGCGCATTTTCAAGCGTGAAGCGAGCCGGCGGAAAGTGCACCTATTACGCTCCGACCCAGCGCGTTCGAATGCTCTTGAAGATGGTCCGGCTCGACAGCGTTCTCGATATCGTGGATGACGAAGCCGCCGCCCTCGCCCGCGTCTGAACCGCTCCGCGAAAGATTCAGCTTACGATTCGATCCGTTCAAATGGGCACATTCATCCGCAGACAACCTCGCGCAGCGCCTTTGACTTAGCCGCCCGGCAAAACCATCGCCGCATTGAGTACTCGCAGTACCGCCGATTGCAACATGCGCCGGAGTTCGTACGTAGTACGATTGAGGTGTGCAGATGAGCGATACCAGCAAGGTGGCGATCCGCGCGGAAAACGTCTCGCGGCACTATCAAATGGGCTCGGCGCTGATTCGCGCAGTGGACGAACTAACACTGGACATCGAAAACGGCGAATTTGTCGCCCTGCTCGGCGCCTCGGGGTCGGGAAAATCCACGCTCTTGAACCTGATGGCTGGGCTCGACCGGCCAACGTCTGGAGAGATTGTGGCGCGCGGCCGGAGCCTTTCCGAGATGTCGTCGCTCGATCTGGCGCGCTATCGCAGCAAAACCATCGGAATGGTCTTCCAATCTTTCAATCTGCTGCCGCGCATGACGCTCGAAGAAAACGTCGAGCTGCCGCTGCGCCT
>DASPVY010000184.1:0-6427 GCA_035622115.1 Candidatus Acidiferrales bacterium | reverse complement strand
CATCGGGAAGCGCGCGCCCGATGATTACGCTCATGGCGTAGTCGAGATACGACTTGCGCATCTCGACTTCGATATCCACCGGCAAAAGTACGGATTGATTGGTTTCGTCAGCCATTCTTCCCCCGAAGAATAAAACCGGGCCCGCGCGAGGCGCGTTCCCGCCTATCGTTT
The DNA here is from genome assembly GCA_035622115.1 of Candidatus Acidiferrales bacterium. Classification (GTDB taxonomy): domain Bacteria; phylum Acidobacteriota; class Terriglobia; order Acidiferrales; family UBA7541; genus Palsa-147. The sequence goes on along the minus strand of DASPVY010000184.1, from coordinate 6,256 downwards.
CTTAACGCCCCACTCCAGCACGTAAGTCTTCACGGTTTCGAATGCCGAAGCGTTGTTCGAAAAACGCTGCGCGCCGAAATGGGCTTCCAGTCGCAAGAGCAAATCGGCGCATTCGCCTTCATCGCGGCATTCGAAGGCCACGCCTTTTTCCGTGTCCGGCGCATCCGTCGGCGAGGCCTTGAATTCCGAACACGATAGCCCTTTCAATCCCGGCAGCGTTTTCCATTGGAGCTGATACTTCATCGGCCCGGCGTTAAAAAACCCAGCGAGTCGGCGACTCGGCGAAATTGCGTTCGTGCCAGGCGAAAACCACCCGCGGCACGACGGCCAGGAAGCAGGGATTGCCCGGCGCATTGCTCAATTTCATTTTGTATTTCTTGAAATAGGCCTTGTCCATCGCCGCCATCTCTTTCGGATCAATCTCTCGAACCGCGCCTTCGAGGATCACCACGTCGTCGCCGCTCTCCAGATGCAGCGATACCTGGGGATTGGCCTGGAAGTTGCGCGCCTTGCGCGACATCCGGTCCGTTCCGAAGCAGACCGCGCCGTTCATCCATACTCCCCAGACCGGCATTGCGTGCGGCCGACCGTCGGGCCGCGTCGAAGAAATCCAGTAGTTCTTCGATTTCTCGAGCTGCGCGACGACGTACTTCCACGACACGAGCCCTTTGGCGTCCGTGCGAATACTGTAGCCTTTGGCAAATTCCGGCCGGCCAGGCTTAGGCTCAGCCGGAGGAGTATTGGTTCCAGGAGTATTCGTTCCAGCCGTTTTGTTCTTTGCGCGACGCGCGGGCGTGGGGCTCATTAAATATCCAGATTCACGACTTCGAGGGCGTTCTCTTCGATGAACTTGCGGCGCATCTCGACGTTTTCACCCATCAGCGTGGCGAAAATTTCTTCGGCGGCGACAGCGTCTTCGAGCTTCACCGTCAGGAGCGTGCGCGTCTCGGCATTCATGGTGGTCTCCCAGAGCTGCTCCGGGTTCATCTCGCCGAGCCCCTTGAACCGTGTGATCGTGAATTCGCTCTTGGCGTCTTCCAGAACGTAGTCCAGCACACCGCGCGAATCTTCCTTCTGCACTTTATCGCCGTTGTGCGTGACGGTGAACGGCGGGCGATCGAGCGCCTCAATTTGCTGCCGCAGGGCGCGCAGGCGCTTGTAATCGGCAGTGGCCGCCAGCGCCCAATTGATGCGGCGCTCGCCGCCATTTTTCAGAACAAGTTCGTGCAGGCTGTGCTCTTCGTCGAATTCAATCTTGGCCTCGAGCTTCAGTTTGGCCTTCTCGATGGCCTTGATCAGTTCCTGAAGCTTTTTCTTGTCGGCGAAATCGGTTTTCTTTTCGATATCGCTCGCGGCGAGGATTTCGACCAGTCCCGGCTCGCGCAAACGTCGAGCGAGCTTGGCGGCCACCTGCTCGTATTCCTGAACGTTCAGCAAAAATTGCGTCAGGGCGCCGCCTTCGAGCGTCTTGCCGTCCTTGCCCTTCACGGCATGCTCTTCCGTGGCGCGCTTCATCAGCTCGCGCGAAAATTCGCGCTCGTCGCGGATATAGCGGTCCATCTTGCCGCGCTTCACGCGATAAAGCGGCGGCTGCGCGATATAGATATGGCCCTTTTCGATCAGCTCGCGCATGTGGCGGAAGAAAAACGTGAGCAGAAGCGTGCGAATGTGGCTGCCGTCAACGTCGGCGTCGGTCATGAGGATGACTTTGCCGTAACGCAGTTTCGCCGCCTCAAAGTCGTCCTTGCCGATGCCGGTGCCCAGCGCCGTGATGATGGCGCGAATTTCTTCATGGCCAAGCATCTTGTCGTAGCGCGCCTTCTCCACGTTCAGGATCTTGCCCTTGAGCGGCAGAATGGCCTGATAGCGCCGGTCGCGGCCGCCCTTGGCCGAGCCGCCGGCCGATTCGCCCTCGACAACGAAAAGCTCGCAGCGGGCCGGATCGCGCTCCTGGCAATCGGCCAGCTTGCCGGGCAATCCGCTCGAATCGAGCGCCGACTTCCGGCGAGTGAGTTCGCGGGCCTTGCGTGCGGCTTCGCGAGCGCGAGCGGCGTCAATACACTTGCCGATGATCTTGCGCGCGATCGAGGAATGCTTGTCGAAATACTCGCCCAGCCGCTCGTTGACGAGCTGTTCGACCGAGCCTTTGATGTCGCTGTTGAGCTTGCCTTTCGTCTGCCCTTCAAACTGCGGCTGCGGGAGCTTCACGGAAACGACGGCCACGAGGCCTTCTCGCACGTCGTCGCCGGTGATGGAAACCTGATCCTTCTGCTCTCTCAGCATTCCAAGAGAACTGGCGTAGTAGTTGATGGTGCGCGTCAGCGCGGAGCGAAAACCGGAGAGATGAGTGCCGCCGTCGACGGTGTTGATCGTATTAGCGAACGCAAATATATTTTCGGCGTAACTGTCGTTGTATTGCAGCGCGATCTCGACTTCCGTAGTGTCCCGCTTGCCTTCGATATAAATCGGCGAGTCGTGCAGCGTCTGCTTGCCGCGATTGAGATGCTTGACGAATTCAGCGATGCCGCCGGTAAAGCGAAACTCGGCTTTCTTGCCGCTGCGCTCGTCATCGAGCGTGATCTTCAATGCCTTATTGAGGAACGCAAGCTCGCGCAGGCGCTGCGAGAGCGTGTCGTAGCTGAAAGCCAGGGTGGTGAAGATCGAAGGATCGGGATGGAATGTGACCTTGGTGCCCGTCTTTCGCGTCTTGCCGGTAACTTTCAGCTTGGATGTGGGAATGCCTTTCTCGTAAGACTGCTCCCACACCTGTCCATCGCGCATGATTTCCAGATCGAGCCAGTCCGATAGCGCGTTCACCACAGACACGCCGACGCCGTGCAATCCGCCTGAAACTTTGTAGGTGTCCGTGTCGAATTTGCCGCCGGCGTGCAGAACGGTCATCACCACTTCGGCGGCCGGCTTTTTTTCCGTGGCATGCATGTCCACGGGAATGCCACGGCCGTTGTCGAGCACCGTTACGGAATTATCTTCGTGGACGATGACGTTGATTTCATCGCAGTAGCCGGCCAGCGCTTCATCCACGGAGTTGTCCACCACTTCCCAGACCAGGTGATGCAAGCCAAGCTCGCCCGTCGAACCGATGTACATCGCGGGGCGTTTGCGAACGGCTTCAAGTCCGCCGAGAACTTTGATGGATGTCGCGTCGTACTTGTGCCCGAGGCCTTTTGCGGCCGCAGTTTCTTTATCACCCATTGTCAGACTTCTCCTCAGTTGCGTGCAGGGGAAGGCGGTCGCGTGGAGGAAGACGACACTTGCCTTGCCCATTGGCCCCGGTGCGCGCTGGGGCTCGAAGGGTTCCTGCTTCATCCCGTCCCACTCCGGCTGGCCGGAGGGACGCGGCGAAGTCAATTTCTCCTTGCGGAGAGTGTTCCCGAGTTGCGGTCCCGAGAGCGCCCTGGCGTTTGCTCCAAATAGAATTGGAGCGGCGCAAAATTCCCGGCGAATTCAACTCGATTTCAGAGCTGATCTCTAGAGAGTCTAGAGACCAACTTCGAACATAAGAATTTTACTCGAAAAAGCGCCCGCGCACAAGGCGATTCTGGGTGCCAATGCGAGATTAAGTCTTGTATTGACAATGGATTACAGAAAGATGAGATTCTTCAAGGTGAGCCGTGGAATGACGAGCGAATTCCGCGATTTTTCCACCCGTTTTTAGGCTGAAAATGATCGTGAAAAATGCGCATGCATCAAATGCGCATGGGCATTACGACGTAGCGATAGCGCGTGGATTCGTCGGCCATGGGGCGAAGCTGGCCGGCGGATTGATCGTCTTTCAGCTCGAAGCTGATCGGGCCGTCCGCGGCGGCGGCGAGAAAATCGAGGATATATTGCGCGTTGAATCCAATCGCCAGCGGATCGCCTGTGTATTCTTTTTCGATCGCTTCTTTGCCTTCGCCATATTCGGGGCTGGAAGCTGAAATCTCGATGCCTTCCTTGGCCAGGACGAACTTTACGGCATGCGAACGCTGATCGGCGAGCTGCGAAACTCGCCGCAGCGCATCTTGCAATTCTCCGCGCTCCAGGACGACAACTTTGTTGGCATCGCGCGGGAGCACCGCTTCGTAGTTCGGGAACTGCCCGGTGAGTTTGCGTGAAGTCAATAGCCGCCGGCCAATCTGGAAAAACAGGTGGCTCTCATCCTGCGCGAAGTCGCAGGTGGCGTTGTCGTCGGCATCGGCAGTGAGCCGCTCGATCTCAGACATAGCCTTCTTCGGCACCAGAACCTTCACTTCGTTGCTCAGCCCTTCGAGCTTGTTCGAGGTTTCCACCATCGCCAGCCGGTGGCCGTCGGTGGCCACCATGGTGACCGATTCCGGCTTCAGCACGAGCAGCGCGCCGTTCAGCGTGTAGCGCGATTCCTCCTGCGAGATGGCGAAGATGGTTTTTTTAATGAGGTTGTTCAAAAGCTGCGATGGAAACTTGACCAGCGCGTGGGGAAAGCTCGGCAGGGCGGGAAAGTTTTCCTTGGACATGCCCACAAGCTTGTAGGTTTTGCGGCCGGAAATAATCTGGATCCAATGGTTTTCCACCAGTTTGAATCGCAGCTCCTCATCGGGAAGCAGGCGCACCAGCTCGAAGAGTTTTTTCGCGGGGATCGTTCCCGCGCCTTCTTTCTTCACTTTCGCATCGCAGGAAGTATGAATGCTCAACTCGAGATCCGTGGCGGTGATGGACAGGCGGTTTCCCTTGGCTTCAAAGAGCAGGTTCGAGAGGATCGGGATGGTCGTCTTCCGTTCGACAACGCCTTGCGTCAACTCGAGCTCGTCGAGGAGATCAAATTTCTTCACGCTAAATTCCATGTCGGTTTGACCTCGCGCCGCCTCTTTTCCCGTTTGCATTCCAGTTGAGCTCATGGTGTGCCTACTCTACAGCTTTTTCAATTTAGTATAAAGAAGAGAACCCGCCGCCGTCGCCGCACTTGTGGAAAGGGCGGAAATCGCTGCAACACAAAGCCAGCCGCGCACATGCGCGAAAGATATCCTGTGGACGCAGCGCGAAAACAGTGAACAGAATCGGACGGGTCACGCTCGCGCCCATTCACTGCCGGGATTTTGCGCGATACTCACAGCGCGCCCACATCAACTCCACAGCCTTTTGAACAGCGCAGGAAACGCAGACCCCCGCGCCAACGGGAAACGTCTGCTTGAAAAGCTCATGGCACACAAAGCCAGACAGCGGAACTCTATCCGAAAGAGTCAAGCAGACGAGTGATCGTCCGGCTAAGCTCCTTGTCCGTGCGCCGCAGGTTCTCAATTTTGTTGATCGAATGCAGGACGGTGGTGTGGTGCTTGCCGCCGAACTGCCGGCCGATCTCCGGGAGCGACGCCGACGTGAGCTGCTTGACGATGAACATGGCCACCTGGCGGGGAAACGCGATGACCTTGGAATTGGAACGCACTTTCAGATCCTGGGGGAGCAGGCCGAAATGTTCGCCCACGCGCTTTTGGATCTGCTCGATCGTGACTTTCTTTTCCTGCATCTCGATGATGTTCTTGAGAACCTGCTGCGCCGTGGCCAGGCTCATCTCCGCGCCTGTCAGGGAGGTGAAAGCGATCAGGCGGATGAGCGCGCCTTCGAGTTCGCGAATGTTCGATTTTATGGACCGGGCGATGTATTCGGCCACGTCGTTGTCAAGACGAAGCCGCTCGCTTTCGGCTTTCTTCTGCAGGATGGCAATCTTCGTCTCGAGATCGGGCGGCTGGATATCGGCGATCAGCCCCCACTCGAATCGCGAGCGCAGGCGCTCTTCAATCGCCGAGATGTCCTTCGGCGGGCAATCGGACGAAATCACAATTTGTTTCTGCTGGTCGTAGAGCGCGTTGAACGTGTGAAAGAATTCTTCCTGCGTCCGTTCGCGAGTGGCGATGAACTGGATGTCGTCCACCATCAGGACGTCCATGGTGCGGAAACGATCGCGAAAATTGCTCATGCGATCAAAGCGCAGCGACGCGATCACTTCGTTCGTAAATTTTTCCGCGCTGACGTAGGTGAGGCGCAGCGCCGGGTTCCGCTTTTTAAGCGAGTGGCCGATCGCCTGCATCAAATGTGTCTTTCCAAGGCCAACTCCGCCGTAGAGAAAAAGCGGGTTGTACATTTTCGACGGCTGATCGGCGACGGCCTGCGCCGCGGCGTGCGCGAACTGGTTTGACGCGCCAACGATGAACGATTCGAACGTGTAACGAGGGTTGAGTTGGTGCGATACCGCTTCGAAATCGAGACGCGCTTGGGCTTGAGG
>DASPVY010000183.1:0-3740 GCA_035622115.1 Candidatus Acidiferrales bacterium | reverse complement strand
CGACGGCGCGTGGGTAGTGGCATCGGAAACGTGCGCCTTCGATTTGATCGAGGCGGAGTATGTCCGCGAGATCGAGCCCGGCGAGATGTTGCGAATTTCGGCGGGCGGCGTTTCGTCGATTCATTTCGCGCCGGAAAAGCCGCACCAATACTGCATCTTCGAGCATGTCTATTTTTCGCGGCCCGACAGCATCATCTTCGGGCGGCAAGTCAACGAGAGCCGCGAGAGGCTGGGGCGGTTGCTGGCGCGCGAGCACCCCGTTCTTGCGGACGTGGTGGTACCTGTGCCGGATTCGGGCGTGCCGGCGGCTGTGGGCTACGCGGCGGAATCTGGAATCCCGTTCCGGATGGGCCTGATTCGCAACCACTACGTGGGACGCACATTTATCGAACCGGTGCAGGCCATACGCGATTTCGGGGTCAAGCTGAAGCTCAACACCGTGCGGCGAATGATCGAGGGCCAGCGCGTGATTCTGGTGGATGATTCCATCGTGCGGGGCACTACCAGCCGGAAGATCGTGCGCATGGTGCGGGAAGCCGGCGCTGCCGAAGTCCACGTGCGAATCAGTTGCCCGCCAACGATTTCGCCGTGCTTTTATGGCGTGGACACCCCCACGCGTAACGAATTGATCGCCGCCAATCATCCGGTGGAAGAAATCCGGCAGTTTCTGGAGGCCGATTCGCTCGGCTATCTCTCGCTGGCCAGTTTGCGCGAGGCCGTGGAAGACACGGAAGGAAATTTCTGCACGTCGTGCTACACGGGGAATTATCCGACGGAGTTAGTGCAACTCGAAGTGGAGGCTCATCGTGGCAGTTGATGCGGAAGCGACGAACGCTATGGCCATGGATGCGAACGAGGCAGCCCGCGGGCGATCGCTGACGCGCAGCCGCGTTGCGAAGGAAGCACTCTCGTGGTTCTGGGTCATCCTGGCGTTTCTATTCATCGAAGGGTCCATGGTGCAGGCGCGCGTGATTCCCAGCGGCTCGATGGAGCGCACCGTTTTGATCGGCGACCATTTGATCGTCAGCCGCTTCGGATACGACCTCGGCGTGCCGTTCACTCCGTGGCACGAGCCGCTCTGGCGCGCCCCGAAGCGCCAGCAGATTATCGTATTTCGCGCGCCGCTCCCAGAAATGGGCAATCCGGACTTTATCAAACGCGTCATCGGGCTTCCCGGCGATCTGCTGGAAGTTCGCCGCGGCGTGGTTTACATCGACAACCAACCGCTCGCGGAGCCCTATCGCAAGGACCCGCCAAATCCGGGTGACAACTACGGTCCGGTGAAGGTCCCGGCCGACGAATACTTCATGATGGGCGACAACCGCAATAATTCGTACGACAGCCGTTTCTGGGGTTTTGTGCCGCGCTCGAATATCGTCGGAACGCCGCTCTTGATCTACATGTCCATTGACGCGCCCGAGGAAGTCTGGGAGCCGGGACATATCGGGATGCGCTTCGCGACGTACCTCAACGCTCTGATCCATCCCCGTGAGGTTCGCTGGACTCGACTGTTCCATACGTTTTGAGTTGCCGAAGCCGGTCCCTCTTTGAGGCCCCGTAGGATGCGTTACTCCGATGCAGGCGTGGATATCTCGGCCGCTGATGAGGCGAAGCAGCGGATTCGTACGGCTGCAGGCCGAACCTTTCGCCGCGGCGTGCTTTCTGCCATCGGCGGGTTCGGCGCACTCTATGAACTGGACAAGAAACGCTGGCGGGATCCCATCCTTGTGGCCAGCACGGATGGCGTCGGTACGAAGCTCAAGATCGCCTTCGCGACGGGCGTCCACTCCACCGTCGGCGCGGATATTTTGAATCATTGCGTAAACGATATTCTGACGCAGGGTGCCGAGCCGCTGTTTTTCCTCGATTATCTCGCCATGGGCAAACTCGATCCGCGCGTGGTGGAACAAGTGATTGAAGGAATGAGCCGCGCCGCGAAGCAGGCGGGCTGCTCGCTGATTGGCGGCGAGACCGCGGAGATGCCGGACTTCTACGCGCCCGGCGAATACGATCTCGCGGGCTTCATCGTCGGGGCGGTCGAGCGGAGCCAGCGGCTCGAGCCACGGCTCGTGCATCCGGGTGATGCGCTGCTGGCGCTGCCTTCGAGCGGCTTGCACACCAACGGGTATTCGCTGGCGCGGAAGCTTGCGTTTCAAATCGCGCGGCTCCAGCCGGACACGTATGTCCCGGCGATCAGCAATAAGATTGGCGCGGAATTGCTGAAACCGCATCGCGCGTACTGGCCGCTCCTGAAAAATATCGTGGCGAAAGGCTGGCTTTCGGGGATGGCGCATATCACCGGCGGCGGGATCACCGGAAATCTTCCGCGCGCCTTGCCGCGCAATGTGCGCGCCGTGATCGAATTGGGCTCCTGGCCGGTGCTGCCGATTTTTCGCTATCTGGCCGAGCTCGGAAAGATCGAGCCGGCCGAAATGCTGCGGACGTTCAACGTGGGCGCGGGGATGATTTTGATTGTGCCGTCAAAAAACATCCGCAAGGTCGAAACGGAATTGCACCGGCGGAGAGAGAAATTCTACGCGATCGGGCACATCGAATCCGCGTCGGGCGCAGCCAAAGTCGTCTACAACGGCAAACTTCCGCTGTCATAGGCCGCCGGTGCATCGTGCGCCGGCTCGCGAGGCATCACGAAGCGTGTCAGCCGCGCGTCACCGCAAATCGGAATTGAAGATATCGGCTTCGGCCTTCCACGAGCCGTCCGCCTGCTTTTTCCAGACGACCACGAACTTGCCCTTGTCCGGAAGCGGCTTGCCTTTTTTGTCCTTCATCATGTAATCGTAAGTTCCGATCTCGTAGGCGATGTCTCCGGCCTGCGCGACGTGCACCACGCTCGGCGCGAACGTGAGAGTCACGAAATCAGGCGACGTCAACATTCCGGCCCAGAGCTTGTGGATGGCATCCCGCCCGACCGCCGCCGGCGCCGCGGGCGCAAGAAATTCCGCGTCGTCGGCATAATAGGAAGACGCTTTGTCCACGTCTTTTGCGACAGCGGCATCGCTCCAGTCCTTGTCCATACTCCGAATATTGGCCTCGATCGCAGAAAGATCCGGCTGCGGCGGGGCAGGCTGTTGCGCCTGTTGCGAGCAAGCGGCCGAGAAACCGAGGGTGACTGCAGCGACGAAGACACGCACAAGGAGCCGTGAATTTTTCATTGTGAATTCTCCGGGATTGAATTTTTCCGGCGCCTACGATGCCCGCAGACTTCGATGAAGTCAAGCCCCTGGACCAGGGAATCACGCGGGCGAGCGAGATTAGACGTTATCGCGGCTTTGAACTGTGAGGTAAACTCACCCGCCAAAGCGGCGTTCAACAAGAATTTGTGCCAAAAGGATCGGGATGGGCAAGCAGAGGCTCGAAGCATTCACGGACGGCGTGGTCGCCATCATCCTCACGATCATGGTGTTGGAAATCAGGGTGCCGCAGGGCTCCAGCTTCTCCGCACTCTTGGCAGAATCGCCGGTGTTTCTCGCGTACGCACTCAGCTTTACGAATGTCGGCATTTATTGGAACAACCACCATCACATGCTCCACGCGGCGGAACGCATCAACGGCAAAGTGCTCTGGGCCAATCTGGTTTTGTTGTTCTGGCTTTCGCTCGTCCCATTCGTCATTCGCTGGATGGACGATACGCACTTTGCTCCCACGCCGACCGCATCTTACGGAGCAGTGATGGTCATGTCCGCAATCGCATACCTGTTTCTTGAAAAAGCGCTCATCGCCTA
>DASPVY010000182.1:0-5574 GCA_035622115.1 Candidatus Acidiferrales bacterium | reverse complement strand
TAGCGCGTGAGGTCGCTCTGCGCCTTGACGTCGTTGGCCTGGCCCTGCGCGAGGGTGGCGCGCGCGGCGTCGAGTTGCTGTTCGGCCGCGATGATTCCTGCTTGTGCGGTCACGACGTCGGCGTTCGCAGTATCGAGCTGGCTCGCGGTGTTCACGGTCGTGATCGGCACGTTGTGGCCGGCGGCCATCGCGGTGGCTTCCGCCGATGCGAGATCCGCTTTTGCCTTGTCCACGGCAACCTGGTAATCCTTCGGGTCTATTTCGGCGAGAACCGCGCTGGCTTCAACGTATTGGTTGTCGTTGACGTTGACCTTGTCGATATAGCCGCTGACGCGTGAGCTGATGGGATTGATGTGCCCATCCACTTGCGCGTCGTCCGTGGATTCAAAGGTCGAGTAGTAGCTCCACACCCAAAATCCGGCGCCGATGACGACCACAACGGCAAGGAGGATTAACCAAAGCGGAACCGCACGACGCTGTGCAGTGGGCGGTAACGTCACGGGCGGAGGAGAGGCCGAATGATCCGCCGAAATTCCGGCGCTGCGATTCTCCGGGGCGGTTTCAATTTCCGTTTTTTGTGGCATCAGCTCGTCCTTTCAAATATTGCATAACGCCGGTTTCCGCAATTCCCTCGGCGCGCGCCAGCGAGATTCTAGCGACGTTGTAATTGAAAAGGCTGTCAATGAGCGATTCGTTCGCCGACGCCAAGGCTTCCTGCGCCTGCACAACTTCGATGTTGTCGGTGACGCCGGCGACGAAGCGGTCTCGGGCCTGATCGAGCGTTTGCGTTGCGAGATCCACGTTGCTGCGAGAAACGCCGACCTGGTCGGATGCGGATTGCAGATCCAGAAGCGCGTCACGAACATCCTGATCGATCTGCATTCGCAAGTTTGCGAGTTGATTGCGGCTGTTGGCCAGATTCGCGTCGGCTGTCAGGACGTCGGCATGGACCTTGCCGCCTTGAAAGATGGGGACACGCAGTGAGCCCATGACTTCATACGTCTCGTGACTGTGATCGGGAATCTCGCCGCCGGCGCCGTAATTTCCATCGAAGGACAGCGTGGGGTAATACTCCTCGAACGCTGCGCGCCGCGCCAGTTCGGCCGCATGCAGTTGCGACTCGGCGCTCAAGTAATCCGCCCGCGTCGAGTACGCGCGCTGCAGCGCCTCATCAACAGTCACCGGTGGCTGCGGATCATACGGGATTGTTTCGGTCAACTGGAATGCCTGCCCCGCAGGCAAGCCGATGGTGCGGGCAAAGGCGATCCGCTGCTTTTCGTAGTCGTTGTGCGCGGAGATCGCTTGCTGCTGGCGCGTTTGAAATTCCACTTTTGCGCGCAGCTCGTCAATCGCAGGGGAAGTGCCCGCTTTGAATTGATCGGCGGCCTGATTGTAAAGCGCTTCGGCCGTCTTTTTTTGCGCGTCCGCCGTTTCCACGCGCGATGCGGCTGAAATTGTTTGCAGATAGTTATAGCCGACGACGAGGATCACCAATTCGCGCGCATCCTTGTAAGAGTGTTGCGAAGCGCGAAGGCCTTGTTCGGCCGAGCGCGTTTTGTCCCAGGCGTTCATATTGACGAGAGGCACGCTGACGGAGGCGCGCGCATCGAAGTAGCCGAAAGGTCCGACAATCGGATTGACAGCAGAAAATGAAAAACCGGGGACCTTGATCTTCGTGAAGCCGCTCTGCTGAAGATTGACTTGTTGGGCGGTCTCGGTTATCGCCGCCGAAGCGTTCGGGAGCGCATCGCTTAATTCCTTCCATTTCTCTCCGCGCGCCGATTGGATGCCGGTGCTCGCGAGCAGCGCTCCGAGATTGCATTTGAGGCCTCGCTCCAGCGCGTCGATGAAACCGATCTTCAGTACCTCCGACGTTGCCGGCCCGGACGGCACGCTGCCGGTGAATGCGCTTTGCGGCTGCAGCGGATTCTGCGGCGACGATTGACCGAAGGCGGCCGATGCCGCGAAGAGTGCCGTCGCGCCGATCAGCGCGATCCGTTTTGCGATCATTGCGCACTGCCTTTCTTTTCGTTGTGGCGCGGGACCGGGGCCACGCCCGACCAGAAATTTCCGAAGGCTCGCTGGAAAGTGGGAATCAGCCGCGACGTTGGCGCGACCGCCCACGCATACAGCGCACCGAGGTGGGACTCCTTGTAGGATCTGGCTAAATCGGCTGCGTTGACGTCCTTCCGCGCTTCACCGCGCTCCTGTGCCAGTGCGAACATTCGAGTCGTCATCCGCTGCCCTTGCGCAAATCGCTTGCAGACTTTCTCCCGAACGGCTTCGCTTGAGAGCATCGCCAGCAGCATGCCGCGCGCGAGTTCAGGCGAACGTCCCGGCTCGACGGCGAGGTCTACGAAGAGGCGCCGCAGAATCGCGACGACGGGCTCGTCACCTCGCTCCACCCCTTCGAGCGCCGCGCGAACTTTGCCAACACGCAGATCGCCGAATGCCGTCAGCAATTCTTCCTTGCTGGGGAAATAGTTGAAGAAGGTTCCTTTGCCGACATCGGCGGCCTCGGTGATGTCCTCGACCGTCGTTTCCGTAAAGCCGCGTTTGGCGAAGAGGCGCATCGCCGCGTCAAAAAGGCGCTGGCGGACGTCGAGAGAATGGCGCTCGCGTCGCGAGAGATTGCGGGGAACTTCGCGCAAGGGACGCAGGTGAGCTTGACTTTTCATAATAGCCGACTGTGGGTCAACAGTGACTGTAAGTCAGTATTCGATACTTGTCAAGCGAATCCTTTTCGGGATGTCGCCTCAGATCCGGGCCAATCCCCGTCAAACTGAATATCAGATGTTATGAGAGGAGCGGTGGATTCGGCAGACGTCCCGGGTTCAAACCGGGACGCCTGCGCTCGTGTGCGTTGCGAAGTGTTCGCTACTTGCCGCTGGAAACGTTGTGCGGAGACCGCTTGGTCAATTCGGAAATGAGAATGGACGCCGATGCGGGCGCTGGGACGGCACCTTTGAGCACGATATCCCGCGCGGCGAGCTTTTGTCCGTAGACGGCTTCGTTTCCGTCGTTATCGGGACGTACCGTCGAGCCCTCCAGCGAAACGCCGGCAAAGAGGCCGCGGGCACGCGAGTAGGTGAGGATTTCGGCGCGCATGGTCGCGTCGGTTTCCGCCGAAGCGTCGCGGCCCTTCGGCCCGGCAGCCGCGGAAGCGTCGGCGCCGAGCTTAACTTTGCTCGCAAGAATTCCGCTTGCGCCGCGATCGTTCATCACCAGCAGGACGAAATCCGTCGCTTGCCCGCCGAGCTGGAAACCGATACTGCCGCCTTCAAGGGCCATCATCGAAGGGGCGCCCCAGGGGCCCTTGAAATTGTCGCCGCCGCGGCAAGTCATCACTCCTCGGCCGTAGCTTGCGCCCACGCCGAATGCAGCCTTGAGCACAGATGGAAAAACAATGACGCATTCCGCTTTGTCGATCAGATTTTGCGGAATGTCGTCCGGGACGTTCATGATTTCCTTCATCACGACGCCGCTGTTCTCGATTCGATCGTTCCATTTGCTCTTATCGTCGGCCTGAACTCTTCGGGCCGCCAAGAGCGAAACGATCCCCACGAGGGACAGCATGAGCGCGCACGTTAAGAACTTCCGCATCGATTTCCTCCTGATAGGCTGAACCCCCAGCCTAGAATCGTATTTGGACATCTCGAACAACGCGTCAACCATAGAATGGGATGCACAATTGGACGAGAACGTTGAACTATAATTCAGCGGCGGAAAATTTGCAAAAGGAGCGGCGATGCGCGTGATGCGTGGCGGACGCCGCATGCACAGAATTTACATTTTATTGGCAGCGTGCGGCGCAGCACTTCTGTCAACGCCGGCGCGTCCGCAGCAGCGAACGCCTAACGCCTCGCGGTCCTCCACGGCGACGTGTCCGAAGGGGCGGCCCGACGTGGCGCGTTTTGCGTCGCGCGTGGCGGCCATCCTCGCCGAACCGCACGCAGCGAAGGCGACGTGGGGCATTCTCATTGTGGATCGGGATTCCGGCCAAACGCTCTACGATCGCCACGCCGACGGCTTCTTTACCCCCGCCTCGAACACAAAACTTTTCACCAGCGCGTTCGCGCTGTCTGCGCTTGGCTCCGACTATCATTTTCACACGACGATCGAGACCGCGACGCCGCCCGACGCTCAGGGGCGCGTCCATGGCGATATCGTGCTGGTCGGCCGCGGCGATCCCGATCTCTCCAATCGCAAATTTCCGTACTTGAAGAAGGCCGAGCGCGAAGGCCCCGAGGACAAAGTTCTCGAGGAACTTGCGGACGGCGTCGCGGCCAAGGGCGTGACGCAAATTGACGGAGACATCGTTGCCGACGAAAGTTACTTCTTCTACGATCCTTATCCCGAAGGCTGGGCGATCGGAGATTTGTACTTCGAGTTTGGCGCGCCAATTACCGCCATTGCCCTGAACGACAATGCGCTGACGATTGCGGTCCAACCGGGAGAGCACGCCGGCGATCCGGCAATCCTTGCCGTTGAGCCCTGGGCAGGATACGAAACGTTCGCGCACGACATCACTACGGCGCCGGCCAACGCGAAGGCGAAGTTTTCCGTCGTGCGCGGTCCCGGCCCGCATCCGGTTTTTCTGCGCGGCTCGATTCCCGCCGGCGCCGCGCCGATGAAGTTGGATATCGCGCTCGACGAGCCCGCTGAATATTCCGCGCGAATCCTTCACCTATTGCTCGAAGCGCGTGGCGTGCGCGTCGTGGGAGGCACCCGTGTGGTGCATGGCCCTCTGCCGGACCGCGACGCGAGCGGCGCGGTCTCGCTCGTCCCGCCGCCCGAGAATAATGCGGATGCCGCGGGCCCGCCGGTTGTCCTGGCCGAGCATGTTTCGCCGCCTCTGCTCGAATCGATTCGCCTGCTCAACAAAATCAGCCAGAATCTGCACGCGGAATTGATTCTGCGAACGGTCGCAAAAGAAAAAACGGGTGTGGGCACGACGGACGCGGGCATCGAGATCGAGGGCGCCTTCCTGAGGTCTATCGGTATCGCCGACGGCGACGTTGTTCTTGCGGACGGCTCCGGCCTCTCGCGGCAGAATCTTGTGACGCCGCGTGCCGTCGTCGAACTTCTCCAGTACGCCTCGAAGCAACCGTGGGGCGATAGCTTCATTTCGACGCTGCCCGTTGCCGCAGTTGACGGCACGCTCGAAGATCGCATGAAAGGAACCGCCGCCGCGGGACGCATTCTCGCGAAGACCGGTTCGCACGATCACGTGCGCGTAATTTCCGGTTATGCCACTACCTCGCGCGATGCGCACCTGATCTTCTCGATTTTCACAAACAACGATCCCGCGCCGCCTCACGAGACCACAACGGTCGAAGATTCAATTGCGGTCGCGATGGTCGAAGAAATCCGGCCCGCGCCGCGGAAATCGGCCGCCGCTGCCCATAGCGCTCCGCGCTCGCACTGAGCGCCTTCTTGACACTCGCTGCGTCCTCCGCCATGGTGTGAGGTTGTGAGCCGGACCGCCGAAGATCTCCTCGAATTTCCGCGCTTGCGCGAAATCGTCGCGCGCCGAACTACGTGCGCACCCGGGCGCCGCGCCGTCTTGGCGCT
>DASPVY010000181.1:0-7387 GCA_035622115.1 Candidatus Acidiferrales bacterium | reverse complement strand
GGAAATTATTTTGAATAGGAGAAGCCAGACATGCCACGCGTAAAACGCGGTACGAAGCGCCGTGCGCGGCGCAAGAAGCTGCTCAAGCACGCCAAGGGATTTTTCCTCACCAAAGGAAAACTCTACCGCTCCGCACGCGAGGCGGTGAATCGCTCGCTACGCTATTCCTATCGCGACCGCCGGACGCGCAAGCGCGATTTTCGGACGCTCTGGATCCAGCGCATCGGCGCGGCCGCGCGAACCAACGGACTTTCCTACAGCCAGTTGATTCATGGCTTGAAAATCGGCGGAATCGACCTCGACCGGAAAATTCTGGCGGATATGGCAGTGAATGACGCTACGGGATTCACGGCGCTGGTCGAGACGGCGAAGTCGCATCTCCCAACCACCCCGGCAAAAAAGTAGGATCAGCCGCACCAGCCGTAAACGGGGTTCGAGGGGCCTCCGGAAATGGCGACGGACGCACTGCAAAAAACCGCATTACGATTCGACCAGCTCGGTGTGTCATCGCAAGCCGATTTCGACGCCCTGTTCAGCGAATTGCGCGCAGGGGCAGCCGCGGAAGCTGCCCAGATTCGCGGGACGGAACCGCTCGAGGCATTTCGCGTGAAATGGCTCGGCCGGCGGGATGGCGTATGTTCCCGCATCACCGAGAATTGGCTGAAGCCTGCGCCCGCGGACGCCAAGAAATTCATCGGCGCGCTACTGAATCAGCTTCGCAGCGCGCTCGAAAGCGCGGTCGAGTCCGCCAAGAATTCCGGCGCGGATTCTGAGACCGGTCCGGGGATTGACCTTTCGCTTCCCGGGATCGAACGGCCGGTGGGAACGTCCCATCTCATCCGCCAAGCCTACGAAGAACTCGAGCGAATTTTCCTTTCCATCGGCTTCAGCATCGTGGAAGGCCCCGAGACGGAGACGCCCTATTACAACTTCGAGGCGCTGAACATTCCCGAGCACCATCCCGCGCGCGACAACATGGACACGTTTTACATCGAGGGCTCGGGCGGGCATTTACTGCGCACGCATACTTCGCCAATGCAAATTCGCACGATGGAAAAGCAGCCGCCCCCGGTGCGGATCATCGTGCCCGGCAAGGTCTATCGCCGCGACAATCCAGACGCCACGCATGGATTCATCTTTCATCAGCTCGAAGGGCTGGCGGTGGACAACGACATCACCTTCTGCGATTTTCGCGGCGTGGTGGATTACTTCGTCCGCGCGCTTCTGGGGCCGAAGGTGAAGACGCGGCTGCGGCCAAGCTATTTTCCGTTCACGGAACCTTCGGCGGAGGTGGACGTGTCTTGCCACGTGTGCGGAGGCAGCGGCTGCCGGACGTGCAAATTCTCCGGATGGATCGAGCTGTTCGGCTCGGGAATGGTAAATCCGGCGGTCTACGGCTTCGTGGATTACGATCCAAAGCGGCTTTCGGGATTCGCCTTCGGGATGGGTGTGGACCGGCTGGCCATGCTGCGCTATGGCATCACCGATTTGCAGGCGTTTTTTCAGAACGACGTGCGTTTCCTGCGGCAATTTCCGTGAGTAAGTAAAGCGACAAAGCAAGAACGAAGAGCCGGCAGGATGCCCTTCGAAGCTCAGGACAAGCCGGCGCTGCCATAAGGCGAAGACGCGGGCAAGATGCCCGCGCCACAAAGAACGATGAAAGTTCTCTACAACTGGCTGAAGGAATTCGTGGAGGTGAAGGCGACGCCGGCGGAGCTGCGTTCGCGCCTTTCGCTTTCAGGCACGGCCGTGGATGCGATCGAAGAAAGCGTCGCCGGTCCCGTGCTCGACGCCGAACTCACGTCGAACCGTCCGGATTGCCTCGGCCACTACGGGATCGCGCGGGAAGTCGCGGCGCTGTACGGTCTCGATCTGAAGCCCGTGAAGCCGAAGCTCGTGGAATCGAAGGAAGCGGCAGCGAATGCGACGCGGGTAGAAATGGAAGCGCCGGATTTGTGCGCGCGGTATACGGCGCGTGTGATGCGCGGAGTCAAAGTGCAGCCATCGCCCGATTGGCTGCGGCAGCGGCTGGAAGCGCTGGGACTGACTTCGATCAACAACGTGGTGGATGTGACGAACTACGTAATGCTCGAGCTGGGCCACCCGCTTCACGCATTCGATTTCGACAAGCTCGCCGAACGGCGCATCGTAGTGCGGCGCGCGCGGGCGGGCGAAAAAATCCGAACGCTCGACGGCATTGAACGGAAATTGTCGAAGGACATGTGCGTGATCGCCGACGCGGCAAACGCGGTGGCCATCGGCGGAGTGATGGGCGGCGCGGACAGCGAAATCGGATTCGCAACGCGAAATATTCTGATCGAGGCGGCGTGGTTCGATCCCATCTCGATCCGGCGAACGTCGAAGGCGCTGGGCCTGCGCACGGAAGCATCGGTGCGATTCGAACGCGGCGGCGACATCGAAATGGCCGAACTTGCGTCGCGACGCGCGGCCGAATTGATTCAGCAAGTGGCGGGGGGCGAAATCCTCGCGGGCGTGGTGGACGCGTATCCGAATCCGCAGCCGTTGCCGAAACTGGAAATGACGCGAAAGGAATTTTTGCGAGTGATGGGCGCGGATGTTACCGATCGCGAGATTGAAAGCATTCTGGCCGCGCTCGGATTTGCGCCGGTTCGCGTGGACGTGAACCGCGGCAGCGCGGACTCGATCGCCGCGGCGTGG
Source organism: Candidatus Acidiferrales bacterium (assembly GCA_035622115.1). Classification (GTDB taxonomy): domain Bacteria; phylum Acidobacteriota; class Terriglobia; order Acidiferrales; family UBA7541; genus Palsa-147. The sequence goes on along the minus strand of DASPVY010000181.1, from coordinate 4,708 downwards.
GAATGCCGCAGCGCATCGTGGCGGCGCGACGTCACGCGGGAAATCGATCTGATCGAGGAAGTCGCGCGGATCCACGGCTACGATCAATTTCCGCCGCGGATGCCGGCGTCGAGACAGCCGGCAACTCGCTCACTCCACGCGCTCGCGGAAGATTTATTGCGGCAGCGGCTGATCGGACTGGGCTACCAGGAAATCGTGGCGATTCCGCTGGTGAACAAGGAGCACGACGAACTGTTCCGGCCGGGCGGCGCGGCGCCGGCGGCGATCGCCAATCCGCTTTCGGAGGAAGCATCCACGTTGCGCACTTCAGGGGTTGTGAGCATGCTCGGCGCGCTGGAATGGAATCTCAACCGCGGGCAGCGAAATCTGCGGCTGTTTGAGATCGGCAGAACGTACGGGCTGAAGAACGGCAAACCGAATGAAACGCGGATTCTCAATCTGGGCGCGACGGGCCAGGCGCGAGAAAGAAGCATCCATGAAGAGGCGCGGGAATTTGAGTTTGCCGATTTGAAGGGCGATATTGATCGAATCGGAGAACTGGCCGGAGGAATTCAGTGGTCGTCCGGCGCGCCCGAATGGCTTGCGCATGCCGCGAGCGGAAAGATCGGGCTGCTGATTTCGGGCAACACGCTGGGCGCGGCTGGAAAAATCGCGCGCAAGCCCGCCGAGGTGTTCAAGCTGCGGACAGATGCGTACGTCGCGGAACTCGAGCTTGAGCCGCTTCTCCAGGCAATCGATTGTGCGCGCGAAGCCCGGCGTTATGAGCCGCTGCCGCGATTCCCCGCGGTCGAGCGGGATTTCTCGCTGCTGCTTGCCGATGGGATTAAATTTTCACAAGTTGCGGAGACGATTCGAGCCACCGGAATCGGAGAAATCACGCGCGTCGAAGCGGTGGATCTCTTTCGCGGCAAAAATGTCCCTGCCGGAAAATATTCGCTGCTGGTTCGCGTGACGTTTCAGAGCGCGCAAGCGACGTTTACGGATACGCAGCTGACGGATTTTTCGGCGCGGATTGTGGCGGCGCTGGAGAAATCGCTGGGGGCGACGCTGCGGGCGAGCTGAAGGGCGGCGAATCGAATTTAAGGCGGAAACTCTTGTCAGATGGACGGCGTCGCCGGAGAATACTCGAGGCTGAGCCGGAAAGAGAGCCACCGTGAAGATCGAAATTTACAACCAAAGCTACAACGTCAGCGCGGATGAGAATGAGGAATACATCAAGCAACTCGCCGAGTTTGTGGATGGCAAGATGCGTTCGGTGGCGGAGGCTACCCGGACCGTGGACTCGGTTCGAGTGGCTGTGCTGGCCGCACTGAACATCGCGGACGAATTGCACGCACTCAAGCGGCGGCAGGACGCGCTCGAAGGCCCGCTGCGGAAGCGCGTGGAGAAATGCGTCGCGCTGGTGGACAAAGCCATCGAACAAACTGCCTGAACAATCGCCCTACATGTGGGGTCCGTCGGCATGTTTCCTATCCCCGTGCGGCCTATCCGCGTAGTTTGGCTTCGACTTAATCTGCCGCGTTTATTAAGACGGACCACTCTCGGTTTTGCCCGCGGTGGTGTTTGCCGCGGTGTTTGCCCTGCGTCGCTTTCCCACGGTGTCTTTTTTCGCGGTATTTGCCGCTCCGCACCTTTCGCCTCGGCCATCTCCTCGCCCCGGTCCGTCTCACGCGCTCCCCGAATTTTCAATCGCGGCCATCCTCCCTCATCATCTCGCCGCACGCCCCGCACCATCCATGACGACGGACGCCACATAACCCGGCCCCCGTGGGGTCCGTCGTCATGTTTCCTATCCCCGTTCGGCCTATCCGCGTGGTTTGGCCTCGATTTAGTCTGCCGCGTTTATTAAGACGGACCATTTTCGGTTTTGCCCGCGGTGGCGTTTGCCCTGCGTCGCTTTCCCACGGTGGTGTTTATCGCGGTCTTTGCCACTCCGCGCCTTTCGCCTCGGCCATCTCCTCGCCCCGGTCCGTCTCACGCGCTCGCTGCAATTCGCATCGCTGCCATCTGCATCGCGTCGCCGCACCCGCGTACGATCCATGACGACGAACCCCACTAACCGTCGTGCCGGCATGGGGACATTTGAGACACCTTTTTTGGACTTTCTGCGTCTAATTGGCGGGGTGGGGTGTAGACTCAAAACTCAATGAATCCCGGCTTCAATTCGCCGCTCCGAATGCGCCGGCTTTTAGTGGCGAGCCTGGCGCTGCTCGCGTTGCTCTTCATCACGGCAGAATCGAGCCTGGCGCACGATCACGACGACGCGTGCTCCACGACGTGCCCGGTCTGCCACATGGTGCATCAAGCGCCGGTGCAAACGGCTGTCGTCACCTCACTGCCGGTCTTGATCGCCGTGGCCTGGCGCGTGCCGCGCGAAATCACGCCGCCTGAAATCGAACAACAGCGCCACGAGAATCCCTCCCGCGCTCCGCCCGTCGAGTCGCTCTAATCTCAACATATTTCCCCGGTCCTCCGCTCAACGGAGCGCCCATACATTCACATTCACTTGGTGGGGCCAGGCCTCAGGCCGGCGCCCCTTTTCCCCCGGGAGGGAAAAATGAGACGGGATTGGATAAAGCTGGGGCTGCTGGAAATCTTAGGCTTGCTTATTGTGAGCGCATCGTTACATGCGCAGTCCGGCGGCGCGTCGTCGAGCATCAGCGGAACCGTGGTTGATCCTTCAGGAGCAGTCATCGCCGGGGCAGTCGTCGAAATTCAGAATCCCGTCAGCGGATTCAATCGTACGCTCTCGACCGATGCTTCGGGAAATTTCACGATTCCGAACGTGCCGTTTAATCCCTACCACTTTACCGTCACGGCGACAGGTTTCGATTCGCACGTGGAAGATGTGGATGTCCGTTCGACGGTTCCCATTACGCTTAAAATCACGATGAAGATTTCGGGAGGATCGGAAACCGTCAAGGTGGAGGCGACTGCGGGAGACCTTTTGGAGACGGATTCGACGGCGCACACGGACGTGGATCGGGCGCTGATCGACAAGCTGCCACTTGAAAGCGCGTCATCGTCCCTGAGTTCGCTCGTGACGCTGGCGACGCCGGGAATCGCGGCCGATTCCAACGGTCTCTTCCACGGGCTGGGGGACCACGCCGAAAACTCGTTCTCTGTCGATGGGGAGCAGATTACGGACCAGCAAAGCAAGGTCTTCTCCAATCAACTGCCCGCCGACGCCGTTCAATCCATGGAAGTGATACAGGGAGCCCCGCCCGCCGAGTACGGAGACAAAACGAGCCTGGTGATTGACGTGACCACGCGCTCGGGGATCGGAGTCACCACTCCGCACGGCGGCGTAACGGCCTCCTACGGAAATTTCGGCACCGCAAACGGAGGCTTCGACTTCTCTTACGGGGGACAGAAGTGGGGAAATTTCATTGCCGCGAACGGAATGAATACCGGGCGGTTCCTCGACCCGCCGGAATACGTGGTGATGCATGACAAGGGAAATGAGGAGAACGTATTTGATCGTGTGGACTTCCAGTTCAGCCAGTCCGATACAGCCCATGTGAACATCAATTATTCACGTTCCTGGTTCCAGACGCCGAATTCGTATGATTCCGAGTACGCGTCCCCGTGGTACGGGGTGATTGTTAACGATGCGGGCATCGGCCCAAACGGGCAAACCGTCGGACCAACGGATCAGCGCTCGCAGATTGGCACATTTAATATCGCACCGACATGGAATCACGTCATCGGAACGAACGCCGCAGTCCTGGTTGGGGCCTGGGTGCGCCGCGATGCTTACAACTACTATCCCAGCGGCGATCCGTTCGCGGACCTTGGACCGTTCAGCCTGCAAAGAGAGAGCGTCTCTCAATATCGAACGCTGATGAATACAGGGATTCGCTCCAGTGTTTCTTATGTGAGAGGGATCAACAACATTAAGGTCGGAATCAGTTACGAACAAACTTTCCTCGATGAAGACGACAAACTCGGAATTGTCGATCCCACTCTGAACGCGCCATGCCTTGGGCCCAACACGAATCCAACCACGGATTCGTTCTATCCATTCGCTCCTGTCCAGGGGTTCACCAATCCCCTCCAATGCCCCGTAGGAGATCAGCCGAATGTGGCTTCGAACCCGAATGCCCCCGGCAATCCCGCCAACGGATTCTTGAGCGCCGCCTTGTATCCGCTGTACAGCCCGACGCTCGCGCCGTACGACCTCACGCGGGGCGGCAGCCTATTCACATTCGATGGCCACACGGACGTGAAAGAACTGGCCATGTACGTCGAGGACACCATCAGCGTCCGCAACTGGAACTTCAACCTGGGAATACGCGGAGACGTCTACAACGGCATCACCAAAGCGCAGCAAGCGGAACCGAGGGTCGGCGTCGCCTATAACATCAAACCGAGTAATACCATCCTTCGCGTTTCGTACGCACGGACCATGGAAACTCCATTCAATGAAAACCTGATATTGTCGAGCGTCGGTTGCAGCAATCCTGTCCTCGGGCCTCAAAACGACATCCCTGTGACTGGGCTTTTGCTCTGCGGCTCAAACTCTTTAACGCCGATATCGCCCGGCTTTCGCAACGAATTTCACGCGGGACTCCAGCAGGCCTTCGGCAAGCACATCGTCCTTGACGGTGAGTACATCTGGAAGTACACGCACAATGGCTATGACTTCAGCGTGCTGGGCAATACGCCGATCACGTTCCCGATCGAGTGGCACAACTCCAAGATTCCG
>DASPVY010000180.1:0-3186 GCA_035622115.1 Candidatus Acidiferrales bacterium | reverse complement strand
CGGCGCTGGTTTGCGCGCGCGGGCGCGGACGTAATATCATCGGAAGCGCCGTAGAAAATCCAAAGCCATCACTCAATTTTCCCCTGCTCCGGGGTGGTGCAATTGGTAGCACATGGGCCTTTGGAGCCTAGAATCTTGGTTCGAGTCCAAGCCCCGGAGCCAAACTCGTAAGCCACTCGCTTTTATGTAGGGTCCGTCGTCATGGATCGCGCACGTTTCCGGCGACGCGATGCCACCGGCATCGATTTGAACTGCGGCGCTCGCGTGAGACGGACCGGGGCGAAGAAGATGGGCGCGGCGTGGATCGCAGGGCAACGACAAACACCGCGGTAAACACCACCGCGGGCAGAACCGAAAATGGTCCGTCTTAATAAACGCGGCAGCGCAAATCAATGCCGACGGCAGTGTCACGCGGAACAACGAAACGAAACAGGACGACGGACCCCACAGGAAGAGCCGCTACGCAGAATGGCGGACCGGCCGGCGCAATCGCAGAGCAGTTCCGTTTGGCCAAGCGGAATTTCTAATCGCCACAAAGTTTCAAGTCAAAAAATCGCAACTGGTTCAAGCTGCGGCGTTTAAAAAATTCTAATCGCCACAGAATTTGGGCCTGCGGCTCGATCTTTTCATCACGAATTTTCACCGTCAGGTCTACGCAGGTTTTGTCTGCCGCTCGAATCGAATGCTTGCGCGGCAACAGCAATCGAAATAGTCTTAGCGTCGCGATGAGCCCTGAATTTCTCCAGCTCGGCGTCATCTGGTACATCGTGTTTTTGTTTTCGACCACCTGCCACGAAGGCGCGCACGCGCTGGTCGCCAAGCTCGGAGGCGATCTCACGGCATTTCACGGCGGCCAGGTGAGCCTCAATCCGTGGCCGCACATCCGGCGCAATCCGGTCGGGACGGTGGTAGTGCCGATCGTCTCCTACATCGTGGCGCACTTCATGATCGGCTGGGCCAGCGCGCCATACGATCCCGCATGGCAGCGGCGCTACCCGCGCCGCGCGGCGTGGATGGCGCTCGCCGGGCCGGCCGCAAATTTCTCGCTGATGATTTTGGCAGGCATTGCCATTCGCGTGGGGATGGCGTTCGGAGTTTTCGCGCCGCCGTCCACCGTGAACTTCACACGAATCGTCGAAGCGACATCGCCGGGAGCAGCCGGATTCGTTGCCACGCTTCTGAGCGTGATGTTCGTGCTCAACCTGCTTCTGGGAACGTTCAACCTGCTGCCCGTTCCGCCGCTCGACGGCCACAACGTGATAACGCTCTTTATGAGCGATGAAACGGCGATCCGGTTCCTCGATTGGTCGCGGCAGGGGTTCGGAATCCTGGGACTGTTTCTCGCGTGGTACGTCTTCGATAAGATTTTCGACCGCATATTCATCGTCGCGCTGAATCTGTTGTATCCGGGTTCGGGCTACGGATGACCGGCGCGCGGGTTGGCAGGTATCGCGCCGCTGCCGTGATTCAAATCCGCACAAGCAAGCCAGGGCGAAAAAAACCAATTCAGGACAGTTCGTTTCGAATTGAAACGAAATCGCTGCGTTTGCATGAATCACAGAAGCCGAGCCAGACGCGCGCGGAGGGCGCTGTGGTGGCTCGCGGGGCGCGAGTAAGTGGCGCGCATTGATTCTCTTGCGCCCGAGTCTTCGACGCGCTTAAGCGCCAAGCTGAACAGACGGGCGCTGTGGCGAATCGAGAAAGTGCGCTGTGGCACGCATCGTGCCTGTAACGCGCATTATGCTAATTGCAGAACCAGCACTGACTTCAACGACTCGCAGGAATCTTCCCCTTTGCATCCTCGATAACGACCCCGAACAAGTTGACGAGATCGCCGGCCAGCTCGGGACCGCCGGGTTCCCCATCGTGGGGACTGAGGATCCCGAAGAAGCGCTCCAATTCGTCCAACGCGGAAGCTGCCGGGCGTTTATTGCCGACAGCCAGATGCGAGGCATGGAGGGCAGCAAATTTCTGGAGAACGCGCTGCAAATTGACCCGGGAACCCGCGTGATTCTGGCCACGGGACAATACTCGGTCGAGTCGGCCATCGAAGCGATCAAGCAGGGGGCGTACGACTTTTTGTGCAAGCCAATTGACCTGGCGAGACTCCTCAAAACGCTGGACGAATTGGCGCATCTTTGCACGCAGCGAAGAGAAGTCAGCGAGCTCGAAGCGCAGCTTCTGCACACTCTGGAATTCCATGGGATCATCGCCAAGAGTCCCGCGATGCTGGATATGTTCGACATGGCGCGGAAGGTGGCGCGGCATTACTCCAACGTGCTGATTACCGGGCCGACCGGTTCGGGAAAAGAACTGGTGGCCCGCGCGATGCACCAGATGAGCCCCTCGGCGCACGGACGGTTCGCGGTGTGCAATTGCTCGGCGTTCGTGGATACCCTGCTCGAAAGCCAGCTTTTCGGACACGTACGCGGCGCGTTTACGGGAGCCACGGACACGCGGCCGGGCCTTTTCGAGTTCGCCAACGGAGGAACGGTGTTTCTCGACGAAATCGGCGAAACGTCGCTGGCGATGCAAGCGAAGCTTCTTCGCGTGGTGCAGAACCGGGAAATTCAGCGAGTCGGGTCGCCGGAGGTCAAGCAAGTCAACGTGCGGGTGATCGCAGCCACGAACCGCGACCTGCGCGCTGAGAAACAATCCTCGAGATTCCGCGAAGATCTTTTCTACCGGCTGAGCGCGATCGAAGTGCGCGTGCCCAGCCTGGCGGAACGGCCGGAGGACGTACCCATTCTGATACGGCATTTTGTGAAGAAATACAGCGAGGCCTACAGCAAGCCCCTGCGCGGAGTCTCGCGGCGCGCGCAGTTGCTGCTCACGAGTCACGACTGGCCGGGAAACGTGCGCGAGCTGGAGAATGTGCTCTCGAGCGCGGCCATCGCCGCGACCAGCGACTTCATCGACGTGAAGGATCTGCCGGTGGAGTTGCAAAAGGGCACGCGCCGGATGATCACGTTCGACGGAAACTGGCGGCCGCTGCCGCTCGACGAGGTGCGCAGGGTTCACATCGATCGCGTGCTCGATTCGTGCAAGGGTAATCGCGTGCGAGCAGCGCAGATTCTGGGGATCGGCAGGACGAGCCTCTACCGCCACCTGAAGCGCGCGAGCAAGCACGCGCTCGTCGCCAGCGCGGCGACGAATTAGAACGCGAAAGCAGAGCGATTTATTAAG
>DASPVY010000179.1:0-2606 GCA_035622115.1 Candidatus Acidiferrales bacterium | reverse complement strand
CCCTTTCATAATTTCCCGCAGCCGCTCCAGGATCTTCTCTTCGGTTTCCGTATCCACGCTTGAAAGAGCGTCATCGAGGATCAAAATCTGTGGATCGCGAACCACGGCGCGGGCCAGCGCCGTCCGCTGCTTTTGTCCGCCTGAAAGAGTGAGCCCGCGCTCGCCGATCATGGTCTGGAATTTGTCCGGGAATTCCATGATTTCGCCGCAAATGCTCGCGATCTGCGCCGCGGTCTCGATCTGTTCCGTGCGCGCGGCATCCACTCCGAATGCGATATTTTCCGCGAGCGACTCGCTGAAAAGGAACGTGTCCTGTGGCACAAATCCCAGGGCGCGCCGGAGCGTGGCCAGCGGCCATTCGCGGATCGAACGGCCGTCCAGCAGCACCGTGCCCTCCGGCGCTTCCCACAATCGCGCGGCCAATGCCGCAAACGTCGACTTGCCGCTGCCTGTCGGCCCGACGATCGCCAGCGTGGAGCCCGCCGGAATCCGAAGATTGACGTCTTTCAATACGATTGGTGCCGGCGCGCCATTGCCTGCCGTCGGATACGCGAAATTGAGATGGCGAAATTCGATCTCCCCGCGAACTCGCGGCGCGCTTTGAACGATCGGCGAAGATTCATCAGCCACGCTCTGGTACCCTTCGGCCGCATCGTTGATCTTCGGCTGCGCGTCAAAGATGTAATTCAGGCGTCCCATTGATGCTGCCCCGCGCTGGAAAATGTTCGTCACCCAGCCGAGCGCGACCATCGGCCAGATCAGCTGGCCCAGGAAGGTGTAGAACGCCACCCATTCGCCGAGTGTTATCCGCCCGATCATCACCAGCCGTCCGCCCTGCCACAGCACCAGAATGAATGTCATGCCAATCAGCGCCGTCAGCGCGGGCATGAACATGCTCCACGCCAGAATCAGCTTCATGTTCTTCGCCACATACTCGCGATTCGTCGCATCGAACTGCCCGATTTCCACTTGCTCTTGGACATACGCGCGAATCACGCGCACACCGGAGAAGTTTTCCTGCGCGTGCGCCGAAAGCGTCGCCAGCGATGCCTGAATTTTCTCGAAAAGATTGTGGATGATTTGGCCGAAGTATCGCACCGCGAGCGCGACCACCGGGACCGGAACCAGTACCAGCAACGTCAAGGTTGGCGAAATCATGGTCATCACGGCGACCGCCAGGATGAACGTGACGATCGTCGTCGCGCTGTACATGATTCCCGGGCCCAGCACCATCCGCACATTGTTGAGATCGTTCGTGCACCGCGACATCAGTTCGCCGGTGCGGTTCCGGACATAAAATTCAGGCTCGAGCTGAAGCAGCTGCGCGAGCAAGTCGTTGCGGATGTCGTACTCGATTTCGCGCGACACCCCGATTAGAACCCAGCGCGTCAGGAACGAAAACACGCCTTTGAGCGCGATGGCGACGATCAGCACCAGGCAAAAGATGGCGAGCGTGTGCCGGTCGAGCGGCCGATAGTATCGCGCCATCCAGTCCGACACGATGCCGAGCCTGCCCGCAAGCTTGCTGAGCGGCTTCGGTTCGTTGCCGATGCAGTCGAAAATGACGCCCATCAGCAGCGGCACGATGTTCCCCACAAGGCCCATGGCTACGAGGGTGAGCAGTCCGAACGTCATGCCGCCCTTGTATCGGCCCAGGTAGGGAATCAGCCGCGCCAGCTGCTTCCATCCCGGAACTCTTTGCTCAGCGGCCACCGATTTCGAAGCGGCTTGCGCGGTTCCCGTCGCTGTTGCCGTTGCGGCCACTAATTCATCCTCAGCTGCGGCATCTCGAGCGAATTTGATTCGCCGAGGAAATGCTCGTAGGTGCGGTCGAGCGATTGATAGCGTTTAACCTCAGGGTTCCATTTCACGCCGAAGGTCAGGACGTATCCGCCTGCCGGCTTGTCGAGCGGCGTAAAATACATCACCAATCCTTGATCCTCGTGCTGCTCCCATTGGAGTCGCCAGGCCGTGACCGGGGCCAGGGGCGTCGCCGCCAAATACCCCTTGGGATTCTTCAAGTGCTCGTCGCAGAGGAAGACCTGCTTCCAGTTGCCGCCGTCGTTCTCGACCACCACCGCGCGCGTTAGCAGCGTGCCGGGCACCTTCGTATCGGGCGTCTTTTTCAATCGATTGATCACCAATATCTGCTGTTTTCCGGTTTTCGCGAGGTCGCCATAAACCAAAACCTCCGCCTCGGACCCCAGGGCGGATTCGGCTACCTGTTGAATATCGGCCGGAATAGCGGGCGCTGCGGGCGCGGTTTCGGCCGTCTTCGGATTAGACGTGGCTTGAGGGCCACAGGCTTCCAGTAGCCCGGCAAGAAAGCACGCCATTAGGAATCTTTTTCGACCTTTCAAATCTCCTCCGGGCGGGCGAGCCTAGCCGGGCGCTAGCCGCGAACTCGATTCATATTAGCTGCTTGACCGGCTCACCGCACCGCCAGAATCTCTTCGATGCGTGATTCGAAATTTTCCTCGCCCTCCGACCATAACCGCGTGCGATCGACCGGCACAGCGCGCTCGATTTGCTGCGCCCAGTCGAGGAGCTTCGTAATATTCTGACGTGTCCGCTCGTGGTACTCCCGGAAATGATCGGGTCTCGCC
>DASPVY010000178.1:0-2878 GCA_035622115.1 Candidatus Acidiferrales bacterium | reverse complement strand
CTTCGATCAGCTTCGACGGGCGCTATGTTTCGTTCACGTCAGTCGCAGGAAATCTTGTGCCTGGAGTCGAAGGAGGGACGCCGCAGATTTTCGTTCGCGACACTTGCGTGGGATTGACCGCGCCTGCGCAATGCGCCGCCCGCACCATGTTGGTCTCGCAGGACGCTGCGGGACATCCGGGGAAAGGCGCCAGCGTTCAAGCCTCGATTTCGGCCGACGGGCGTTACGTCGCGTTTGATTCGGACGCAGCGAATCTCATTCCGGGACCTCTCAATGGATCTTCAAGCGTCTTGTTGCGCGATACTTGCCTCGGAAGCTCGGCGCCGGCAGGTTGCTTGCCTTCCACTCGCATTGTTTCGGCGCCGTGGTCCGGCGCGACTGGCGACGGCCCGAGTTTTTCCCCAGTAGTCAATTCGGATGGGCGATATGTGGCCTTTGTGACGCGCGCGACGAATTTGATTACGGGCAGGCGCACGTCCGGTCAACAGATCGCACTTCGAGATACGTGCCTCGGTGACTCCGCGCCAAAAGACTGCAAACCGTCGAGTTCGATCATCTCGACAGGCGTTTCGGGAGACATCCATTCTCCAGCGATCAGCGCGGATGGCAGCTTTGTCACCTTCATCGCTGACGACGGCGCATCATCGAGCGCCAACTCAACGCTTCGCGGATACGTGCGCGCCACCTGCACGGGCGCTTCAAGCGGCATCGCATGTTCGCCGCATACGACGATGGTCTTCGTTTCATCTCCCGGCAAGGCGGCAGCGCTCCCGGACCACAGTTCCCAATTCGCAATTCCCGTCAGCGATGACGGGATGACGCTCGCAATTTTCTCCGTCACTCCGCCGTCACTCGCCACAGGCGAAACCATCACGGCGAGTGGACTGGGCGACGTATTTCTGCTGCAATTCGTTGAAGCCCCCTAACGCCTGCGCTTAAGCGCATATTGCTTGCGTTTCAGGAATCAGGGGCTCGACGGTCGCTGGACGCGCTCGGCCGAATTCCTTATTCTTGACTTTCCTCGAATGCTCACGCCCGTCAAGCCCCGTGCTCTCCGCTCCGGCGACGCGATTCGAGCCATTGCGCCGTCGAGTCCGGTGGAGGCCGCCAAGCTCGAGAAGGGAATTAACGAGCTGAAGTGTCTCGGATACACGGTACTCCAACGGCCGCGAGTGCTGGCGCAAGACGGCTACTTCGCGGGAAACGCCGAGGAGCGTCTGAAAGAGCTTCTGGCGGCGATCCGCGAGACCGATAGCCGCGGGATATTTTGCACGAGAGGTGGCTACGGATCGACTTACCTGCTCGACGGCTTGATGCGCGAAGGCGCCGAATTGACCGACGATTCGGCCTCAAAACTGCTGGTCGGCTTCAGCGACATTTCCGCCATCCAAGCCTATCTCTGGCAAAAGTGCGGCTGGGTCAGCTTCTACGGCCCGATGTTGGCCGCCGGGCTCGACGCAGGCGAAGGCGCACCATGCGGATACGATCGCGCGTCGCTTCAGCGCGCGCTCACCGAGACAAAGACTGGCTGGAGCATTAATTTGCACGGCGAAACGATCGTGCCGGGACGCGCCGAAGGCGTCTTGCTCGGCGGCTGTTTGACCTTGCTTGTTTCCACTCTCGGAACGCCGTGGGCGATAAATGCGCGCGACTCCATCCTTCTGTTGGAAGATCGTGCCATGAAGCCGTGGCAGGTTGATCGCGCGTTGACGCACCTCAAACAGGCGGGCGCGTTGGAGGGTCTCCGCGGGCTTGTGTTCGGCGATTTTCCGGAATGCGAAGCGCCAAAGGGAAGCGCGACTGTCAGAGACGTTATCGAGCGCGTGGCCGGCCCATTCGGCGTTCCAATCGTGTGGAACGTTGCGGTAGGACACACAAACCGGCCTATGCTCACAATCCCGCTGGGTGTCCGCGCGCGCCTCTCGGCGGATTCGTCGACGCAGCTTGAAATACTCGAGCCTGCTTGCATTGACGGATAAATTGCGCCTCACAGCCGGGCAGCGGTTTGATTTTTTGATTTGATTAGAGTGAGCCGAATGCCAAACATACTCAGTCTCACCGAGCGGCTACAGAGAACTTCCGGACATCTTCACCTCCTGGGCATCGGCGGCGCTGCCATGGCGCCTGTCGCCGGCATGCTTAAAGAGCGCGGGTATCATGTCACCGGCTCGGACTTCAACGTCTATCCGCCGGCGTCCACCCTCCTCGCATCGCTCGGGATCAAGTGGAACGAAGGATTTAGCGCCGAGAATCTGAAACCCGCGCCGGATCTAGCGGTCATCGGCAACGTCATTGCCCGAGGCAACCCCGAACTCGAGCACATCCTGGACGAAAGAATTCCGTACCGCTCAATGGCTGAGATCTTGGAAGAATTTTTCATCCCCAATCACACTTCCATTGTGGTTGCGGGTACCCACGGCAAGACCACTACAACCGCGATGCTCGCCTGGATTTTTCAAGTAGCCGGGCGGCGCCCGGATTTCCTGATCGGTGGCGTCGCGCCGAACTTCGGCGACAAGAGCTACGGGCTCGGTGGCGGAGAAGAATTCATTATCGAAGGCGACGAGTACGAAACCGCATTTTTCGATCGCGGGCCGAAGTTTCTGCACTACCATCCCGACGAACTCATTTTGACTTCACTCGAATACGACCACGCCGACATCTATCCCGATCTGGCGTCCATCGCCCTTCAATTTCGCCGCTTGGTGAATCTCGTGCCGCGACGCGGCAAGGTTCTGGTCTGGGGCGAAGGCGAAGATGTGCGGCGCTGCACCGAAAAGGCCTTTTCTCCCGTCGAAACGTTCGGATTGTCCGCGGAAATGGACTGGTCGGCCGGAGATTTGCTCTGGGAAGACGATTCCACGAATTTCCGCGTCGC
>DASPVY010000177.1:0-4776 GCA_035622115.1 Candidatus Acidiferrales bacterium | reverse complement strand
CGTCCTCAAGATTTCCGGGGAATCGATGCAAGGGCCGATGGAGGCGGGGATCCACGCCGAAACGGTAGCGACGCTGGCGACGGAAATCAAACAAGTGCACGATCTGGGCGTCGACGTGGCAATCGTGGTCGGCGGCGGAAATATTTTTCGCGGTGCGCGGCAGAAATCGCTGGCGATCGACCGGGCGACGGGCGATTACATGGGCATGCTGGCGACAGTCATCAACGGACTGGCGCTGCAGGACGCGCTGGAAAAAATGGGCTGTTTCACGCGATTGATGAGCGCGATTGAAATGCATCAAGTGGCCGAGCCGTTCATCCGCAGGCGAGCGACGCGACATCTGGAAAAAAAACGAGTGGTGATTTTTGCGGCGGGAACGGGTAATCCGTATTTTTCGACGGACACGGCGGCGGCGCTGCGGGCGATGGAAATCAAAGCGCAAGTCATCTTGAAAGCGACGCGCGTGGATGGAGTGTACGACGCGGACCCGGAACTGGTGCCGGGAGCGAAGAAGTTCGATCGAATTTCCTATCTGGATGTGCTGAAGAAGGGGCTATCGGTGATGGACTCGACGGCTATCTCGCTGTGCATGGACAACAAGATGCCGATTATCGTTTTCAATATGAACGAGGCGGGAAATTTGAAGCGCGTGGTGCTGGGCGAAAAAGTGGGATCGCTGGTGCATGCGTAATGACGAGCGAGCGAGGAAGTGGATTGTGACGGAGAGGAAGCTTCGATGACGACGATTGCGACGGCTAAAGACGCGCTCGCACAAGCGAAGACGCGGATGGAAAAAGCGGTCGAGGATTTTCGCAAGGAGCTGGCGGGGATTCGCACGGGGCGCGCGAACGTATCGCTGCTGGACTCAATCCGCGTGGATTATCACGGTACGCCCATGCCGGTGAATCAGCTGGGAACTATGTCGGTACCCGATCCGACCGTGATCATGATCGCGCCGTGGGATCCGAGCGCGGTGCCGATGATCGACAAGGCGATTCGCACGTCCGATTTGGGGTTGAACCCATCCACCGACGGAAAAGTCGTGCGCGTGCCGATTCCGGCGTTGACGGAAGAACGGCGCAAGGATTTGGTGAAACACATTCACAAAGTGCTCGAGAATCACCGCACGGCTGTGCGCAACATCCGGCGCGATATTAAAGAAGCGGTGGAAAAACTGGAAAAGGAAAAGAAAATCAGCGAAGACGACAAGAAGCGAAACCTCGAAGAGCTGGAGAAAGTCACCCACCAAGAAACCAAGAAGATTGAGGATTTATCCGCGGCGAAAGAGAAGGAAGTGCTGGAGTTCAAGTAACGCGGACGGCGGGGGATTACGCGAAGGTCCTCGTATTACTCCGCGGCGCGAACTTCTTCCGGACGATTCAAGATCAGCGCGCAATCGGCAGTTTTCGCCGTGCAGGCGAGTTTTCCTTTGCGGACGAGCTTGGCCGGCGAAGTATTCGGAAACATGGCGCCGAAATCCAACGCGCGGAGTTCATCCGCATAAGGCTTGAGCGCGGCGTCGCCGCCTATAAATTTCACGCTCTCGGCGCGTGAACCTTTTTCTGCCGGAACCAGCAGCAGCCAGAACTCAGCCTCCACGCCTTCCGTTCCCAGATTTTTGACGGAATAAATTCGCGCGGCGGCGAGATCGGCGCGAGCTTGCTTGAGCTCGTCGTCCGAAGGAGGGGTTGCGCCTCCGACGGCCGCGAGGTGCGATTGCGCGTCGGGCGCGGAATGAGGTGCCGCGAGCGAGAGCAGAAACGCGTGGGCCGCGAGATCTTTTTGGCCGTGCGCTTGATAGAGCTGGCCGAGGTGATCGCCGATTTCCCCGCTCTGCGTGAGTTTCCACGAGGCGAGAAGGTAAGGCTCGGCGCCATCAAGATCGCCGCGACGCTCGCGCACCCAGCCAAGCGTGTCCCAATAATCGCCAAGGTTCTGGACGGCGGCGAGATCGTCATCAGAGAGGTGGTCGAGATCGACGGATTGGAGAGCCGCAACGGCGGAGTCGACAGCGGAGGCCGCGAAATCTTGAGCGCGATCGAGATCGAGATTTTTTTGGGCCATGCCGTACGCGACGTTATTCAAGTTTTGCGGCGCCGGAGAAATTTTTGCAGCTTTTTCGTAAGCGGCGGCCGAGTCCTTGGAATTTCCGGCATTGAAATAGGCTTCGGCAAGAGTGATTTGCAGCTGGGAATTTTCGGGCGCGAGAACGGCGGCTTTATCGAGCTCGGGGATCGCCTCGGCATATTTTTTCTGCTGCACGAGAAGCAGGCCGAGTGAGGCGCGCGCGAATTTATCGAGCGGATTGTGATCGAGCTGCTTGCGGAAAGCGGCCGCCGCTTCATCGAGTTTCTGCTGGCGCACGAGCGTCACGCCGAGGTAGTTGTACGCAACTCCGTCGCCCGGATCGATTTCGATCTGCTTACGGAAGGCGGCGGCAGCATCATCGAACTGATCGAGCCGGAGATGCGCGAGGCCGAGCGGGTTCCAGAGATCTTTGCGTGCGGGTTCAAGCGCCGCGGCGCGGCGAAGCAAATCGAGCGCGCGCTGAGCTTCGCCCGAATCGAGAGCAGCATTTCCAACCTCGACCAGGTCGTCGGCTTTCGCGGATGCGGGGATTGCGTTGGGACTGGCGTTTGGATTTTCCAGAGCGACGAGCTGGCCGCCGTCCGCAGAAACGGCGCGAATGAAGGCTTGATAGTCGTCGGCGCGCGACGCCGGCAGTTCATGGGCCTTGAAGCGAATGGCGCGCTGTGCAGTGAGCACGTTTTCATGCACCGAATAGACGGAATGATATTCAGCGTAATCGCGCGCGACAGAAACGCCGGCGGGCGCGCGGAGAGAATCTCCCGTTGGGAATGTGAGAGAGAGATGCAGCGTGACGGCGAGGGGCGCGCCGAGCGAAATGGGCGAGTCCTTTACCGCCGGCAGATCGGGCATGCCCAGCGCGGGAAGCGGGATGTTGACCTTTGAAGATTTGTTGGTCCAGTCGAGGTAGGCTTTTTGCGCGTAGTCGAAGGTCAGCTCGAAAGGCCGGTCGGTTACGGCGGGATCGCTCGCATCGATTTTGCTCACGTCGCCGTGGAAACCATCGAGCAACAGAACCGTCTGGCCGATCTGTTTCCATTGGGTTTTCGGCGCGTTGTGCAGTGCGCTGCGGAAGGCGAATTCGTTGTCGCCACGCAGGCGATAGTGAATGGTTGCCGTTAGCTTGCCGAGTTCGCTGACTCGGCCTTCGACGCTGACATCCTGCGTGGAAAGAAAGGGCGGATCCGAGGGCGTTTCAGCGAAAACGGCACGGCCATCAGCGGCAACGAGCAAAGCCTTCTTGCCGCGCACATTCGGAATCAAGTAGCGGAACGGCGCGACATCGGAACTGGAATCGAGCCAGAGCGGCGCGGGCGCATTGGCAGTGCCGGAAACAACAGTGATCACATGATCGAATTGCGATGGCGAAGGCGCAGCAGGATCAACTCGACGCGCGAGCGGAACGAGCGCGGGCGAGGCATGTTCGCCAATTGCCGCGAGCAACGCTGTCAGGAGGACATGCTTATCCTGCGAATCGCCATAGCCGCGCGAGAGAGTCTCGGCAGCGGAGTGAGGCGCGTAGCCGTCGAGCCCGAGCGGCAAATTGACGTAGAGAATTTTCTTGGCGACGAAATCGTTGAGCGCGCGAATTTTGTCCAGGCGCGCGGAGCGGTCGCGCGTTAAGTCGAGAGCTTTGGCACGAATTTCGGGAGTGGGCGCCGACGCATTTCGCGAGAGATCGGAATACCACTTGCCGATTTCGCTCCAGCTGGCGAAGGACGTGAGCTCAATTTCAGGAGTTTCCGGGCCGCCGGCACCCGGTTTTTTGGGTGGCGCATCGGGGGTTGAACCGCCGCCCGCGCCGGCAGCGGGACGCACGGTTAGATTGGATCGCTTCCAATGGTAAATCTTTCGGCCGGCGGTTTCTTCCTGCGTGAAATGAATATCAGCGGAGCGAAGAATCAATTTTCTGGCGGCGGGAAGATTGAGGTCGAGCCGCTCGTCAAGTACGACGGCGGCATCGATGAAACTGTGATCGAACCAAAATTGGCCGGGAACGAACGGGGTGACGGTGCGCGTGGTAATTCCGTACTCGACGACATCGCCAGGTTCAAGCGCCGCAACCTTGATGTGCTTTTCTTTGTAGGTGGCGTAGGCCGGAGCGTCACGCAGATTCTCAGGCGCGACGTCAGTCGTCGTGCCGGCGTCGGAAACGGTCGAGCCATCGTGCTTTTTTATGCGAACGTAGCGAACGTCGGCCCGTTCATTTTCGGAATCGTAGCCGAAGACAAGTTCGCGGATGCGATGGACGCCAGTGTCATTTTGAACCCTGACGCGAACGCGGAGGTCGCGCTCGCCGGTACCGTCGTTTTCAAACCGTACAGTGGTCGAGTACGAATCGATGACAAACGGCTCATTGGAAAAATCGGGCGGATGCGAAGCATCGGACTTGGATGTTTCGTCCGTCGAGGCCGGGTGTTGCACCGGTGGCGCTGAAAGCCCGTTGCTTTGGGATGAAGGCGTTTGAGACTGAGACGGCCGCGGCGGTCGGCTGAGCGGGGCGGCAGCGAAATAAGTCGTCGCGAGAATCAGTACGGAGATATGGGATTTGAGCGCGTTCATTGATGTGAGTTGGTCGTGAGTGTGCCGATTTGCCAGTTTAGAGCACCGCTGGCCGGACAGTAAAGCCAGCGCCGTGCGGAGTTTCCAGTTATGACCCGATCTGTGGATCGGGCACAGTCGGATGAA
>DASPVY010000176.1:0-3097 GCA_035622115.1 Candidatus Acidiferrales bacterium | reverse complement strand
AATGACAGGCAATCGTTCCCTGGAGAGCGCGGTCTCATTTTCCGTGCGCTGCCTTCGGAGATGGATTCCGCCAGACGCCCTTCGCGGAGGTTTTCATGCCGACACTTGTTAAGAATGAGTTGAACGTCTACGAATGCGCGGAAGCGCGATTCGAGACAGCCGCGGCGAAGCTGGGTCTGGAAGATGGCCTCTATCGCTATCTGCGTTACCCGAACAAGGAAATCACGATTTACATACCCGTGACGATGGATGACGGGCGGTTGGAAGTGTTCGTTGGATATCGCGTGCAACATTCGTTGGTGCGCGGGCCGGGCAAGGGCGGAATCCGGTATGCGCCGGACGTGACGCTCGACGAAGTGCGCGCGCTCGCATCGTGGATGACGTGGAAGTGCGCCGTTGTGAACATTCCCTTCGGCGGCGCAAAGGGCGGCATCATCTGCGACCCTGAAAAAATGTCGGTGAGGGAAATCGAGCGCATGACCCGCCGCTACACCGCCGAGCTTTCCGATTGGATCGGACCCGAGCGAGACGTTCCCGCTCCCGATCTCGGCACCAATGAAAAAGTAATGGCCTGGATTATGGATACGTACTCGATGCACATGCGCCATACCGTCACCGCCGTCGTGACGGGCAAGCCGCTCGATCTGGGCGGGTCGCGCGGGCGGCGCGAAGCGACAGGACGCGGCGTGCTTTTCGTTTGCGACAAAGCCATCGCCAAGCTGAACATGAAGCGCGCGGAATGTCGCGTGGTCATTCAGGGATTCGGCAACGTCGGCTCGATGGCCGCGATGCTCATGCACGAGGCGGGCTATAAAGTGGTCGGGGTGGCCGACATTCATGGGGGGCTTTACAACGAAAAAGGCTTCGACGTTTCGGCGATGATCGAGTGGGTTCACGGCGAGCGCAAGCCTTTGCCGGAATTCCCGGGCGGCGGGACGAAAATGAGCGGGCAAGAGTTGCTGTTTCAGCCATGCGAGATTTTGATCCCTGCGGCGATCGAGAACCAGATTACCAGCGCGAATGCGCATCGCGTCCAGACGCGGATTCTCTGCGAAGGGGCGAATGGCCCAACCACGCCGCCGGCGGACGACATTCTGCGGGATAAGGGAGTCTTTATTCTGCCGGACATTCTTGCCAACGCGGGCGGGGTGACGGTCAGCTATTTCGAATGGGTGCAGGACCGGCAAGGATTCTTCTGGCGTGAAAGCGAAGTGAACGAGCGATTGAAGGATGTGATGGAGCGCAGCTTCGATGAAATTGTGCGCTACGCGGAGTCGCACGGCGTGAATAACCGGATCGCCGCGTACATGGTGGCCATCGATCGCGTCGCGTTCGCGCTGAAGCTGCGCGGGCTTTACGCCTGACGGTGCTTGCCTCCGGGCGCAAAAAATCACCAACATTCAGAAAGCCTATCGGCGCGCGGTGGTGTATCATGGCGCGACATTGCGGCGCTGCGATTCCGCGAAACTGCGGCGCCCGCAGGAGCCATGCTGCCCGATTCAATACTTCCAGGCACGCTGAAGACTGAAGAAGAGCACCGGCGCGATCTCTGCACCGTCGGCCGGTGGCTGCATCAACGCGGCTACACCCCCTCGACTGACGGCAACGTATCCCTGCGACTCGACCCGCGGCGGATTCTGGCGTCGCCGACTGCGATCAGCAAAGGCATGATGCAGCCGGACGATCTTGTCGTCACAGACCTGCAAGGGAACAAGATCAGCGGGCGGCGCAACGCGTCTTCCGAACTGGCGATGCATTTGCTGATTTACAAGCGGCGCCCCGACATTTACGCAATCTGCCACGCGCATCCGCCGGTAGCGACAGGATATGCCGCAGCGGGAATCCCGCTGAACCAGGCGCTGCTAAGCGAGTGCGTGATGGCGCTTGGCGCAGTGCCGGTGGCGCGTTATGGCACACCGGGGACGCCGGAGTTGAGCGAGGCCATCGAGCCGCTCATCCAGACGCACGATGCGATCCTTTTGGCGAATCACGGAGTGGTCACCTACGGCGCGGATTTGCTCTCTTCCTTTTTCCGCATGGAAACGACGGAGCAGTTTGCGCGAGTGTCGCTGGTGACCGTGGTTCTGGGCAAACAGGTCTTGCTTTCCAGCGAAGATGTGGAAAAATTGCTCGCGGCGCGGACGCGCTACGGCATCGAAGGCCCTCCGGGAGGATTCGCGCGGCCTGTCGCCGCTGAGGATGCGGAAACCGCGGCGATCGATCGCGTCACGCTGACGCGGCGCGAGCTCGAAGCGCTGATCGAAGAGGCGGTCACGAAAGACCGGATTCAGCGCTGAACCAGTTTTTTGGATGCGGCTGTGGGGAGGATGAAGAATGGGTGAAGCACTGGGAATGATCGAGACGCGCGGCCTGGTGGCGATGATCGAAGCGTCGGACGCGATGGTAAAGGCCGCCAAGGTGACGCTGGTGGGCTGGGAAAAGATCGGATCGGGCTACGTGACGGCGCTGGTGCGCGGAGACGTCGCGGCGGTAAAAGCTGCGACGGACGCCGGCGCTGCCGCAGCGCGCCGCGTGGGTGAGCTGATCGCCGTGCACGTAATCCCGCGGCCGCACCCGTCGCTCGAAGAGGCGCTGCCCATCGGGAAGTCGGCGCTGGCGGCATCGGCGAAGTAAGCCGGCGCGCGCGATCGGCCGGACGCGAGTCGCCGCGGTAGTTTCTACGCGCTCGCGCCAAACGAAACAGCTTTCCATCCACGGATGATTCTCGCTCGCATCGTCGGCAACGTTGTTTCCACCCGCAAAGATCCTCGCCTGGAAGGAAAGAAACTCCTCATCGTCAAACCGATTTCACCCGAGGGCCGGGACGAAGCCGGCTACTTGATCGCGGTTGACACCGTGAGCGCAGGCTTCCGCGAAACAGTGCTTGTGGTATCCGGCAGCTCAGCGCGCATGGCCGCGGAATGCAAGGACCGGCCCGTGGACGCGGCGATCATCGGAATTGTGGATGAGGTCGAGTTGGACAAGCTGCACGAAGCCGAGCTCGCCGAAGCCAGGAAAAAAATAAGATGATTCTCGGCCGCGTGGTTGGAACCGTTGTCGCGTCAGCAAAAAATCCCACGCTCGACGGAATCAAGCT
>DASPVY010000175.1:0-2082 GCA_035622115.1 Candidatus Acidiferrales bacterium | reverse complement strand
CTTGATTATTACTACGATCATTCTCCGCGAGACATCCAGCAGCGCGTGTTTCAACGGCAACTCGAACTCGCGCGCGCGGCGAAATTGCCGATCGTGATTCATTGCCGCGATGCGTGGGCGGAAAGCCTCAAGATGCTGGATTCGGATTGGCGCGGCAGCGGGCTCGGCGGAATTTTCCACTGCTTTACGGGCACGACGGACGACGCGCGAAAGGGAATTGAGATGGGATTCGAGATTTCGTTCGCGGCGAACATCACGTATCCGAAAATGCAGCCGCTGCAAGATGTAGCCCGGGAATTGCCGCTCGACCGATTACTGACGGAGACGGATTCTCCGTTCCTGCCACCGCAGTCGTTGCGCGGAAAGCGAAACGAGCCGGCGAATGTCGTCGAAGTGGCCAGAACGCTCGCGATTGTGAGAAACTTGAGCGCAGAAGAAGTGGCGAGCGCCACGGCGCAGAATTTTCGGCGCTTTTTTCACCTTGGGGGCGCGTGATGTCATCGGCTGCTCAACCCTGGAGGACACCGATACCGGCACGCGTAACGCGGGAAATCTTCGATTTGGTGGGCGAGGATTTGAAGGCCGTGGAGCGCGAGATTGCGGCGCAAAGCGGCTCGTCCATCCGGCCGATAGCGGAGATTTCGAGCTATCTGCGCGAAGGCGGCGGCAAGCGGCTGAGACCGGCGTTGCTGCTATTGGCGGCGGGCGCGGCGGGATATCGCGGGCCGGGCGCGGTGCGGCTTGGAGCCGTGGTCGAGTTAATTCACAGCGCGACGCTAATTCATGACGACGTGATTGACGGCGCAAATACTCGCCGCGGGCGTCCGAGCGCGAATGCGCGGTGGGGAAATCACATGAGCGTGCTCGCGGGCGATTGGCTTTACATGCAATCGTTCGAAATGGCGCTCGCGGAACGCAGCTTCGAAATACTCGACATCCTGATTGATTTGACGCAAAACATGGTTGAGGGCGAGCTGCTGCAGCTTTCGCATCTCGGGCGAATTGACGTGACGGAAGCGGAAGCGACGGATCTCGCTTACCGCAAGACGGCGTGTCTGTTCAGCGGATGCGCGCGATTGGGCGCGGTGCTCGGGCGCCTGGACAAATCGGCCGAAGAAGCGTTCGCGGATTACGGGCGGTACGCAGGACTGGCGTTCCAGCTCGTCGATGACTTGCTCGATTTCACGGCATCGTCCGAGCAACTTGGCAAGCCGGTGCTGAGCGATTTGAAAGAAGGCAAAGTCACGCTGCCGCTGATTTTTGCGATGCAAAACGGCGCGGGCGGCCGCTCGGTGGATGGCCATGCGGCGGCATACCGGATGGTCGCAACCGTGCTCGAAGAAAAAGGATTTCGAAGCGTTCTGCCGGAGGAGATCACGAGACTCGTGAACGAATCGGGGGCTGTCGAACGCGCGCGGGAGCTTGCGAGAGACTACGTGCGGCGCGCGAAAGGAAGTCTGACTGGCTGGATCGATTCGCAATATTTGCGCACGCTGCTGGCGGTGCCGGACTTCATTCTCGATCGTGAAAACTAGCTCGCGCCGCGATCGCGCTCACGGTGTTTTGGGTTTTGCGTCTGCAGTAGCCCCCACCACATTTACGTTTTCGATGTAGGCGCCGCCGTTCGGCGTCACGATGAGATCGGCGGTGATTTTTTCCTTGGGCTTGAGCTTGGCCAAATCCGCGTCGCTGTGAACGTTGTAATTCATCGCCATCGCGTCCATGAAACCCGGGATTGCCTCGGAATCAATGTTCGCGGATTTGCTCGTTGGATCAACCGCGAGCACGGTACCTTTTAGCGAGTATTTCTGCGGCCCTGTCGGCGCATCCGATTGTGTGGGCTCGGTGGTCGGCGGGGCAGCGGGCTCCTGCGCCTTTTTGCAGCTGGAAGGCAGGAAGCAAGCGAGTATTGCGGCGATGCACAGCCCGGCGACGGACCTTCCGTTGATTGCTTTGCGAATCGAATTCACTTTTCCTCCGGCGCGAAAGCCAATTCTACCTTGTCTTGAACACACCTCAGTAGTGAAACCTCCAACGGAACTCACCGAAGATTTGGCGGGGGTCGTTGAAGTGGAATCCGCC
>DASPVY010000174.1:0-5802 GCA_035622115.1 Candidatus Acidiferrales bacterium | reverse complement strand
AGCGCCGTGACGGGAAATACAAAGCTCACATTTTCAAAAGTGAGCAGCATCATCAGCGAGAAAAATCCCAGAGCCATCAGCGCGATGCCGCACCACATCCATCCCAGGCGGAACGCGCTGGCGATCACCCGCAGGAGATTGCGCGGCGAGAAATCGTGCACCTCGCCGATTTCCTTCATGGCGCGCGAGACGGCGATCTCGCCGCCCGTGCCCGCGAAGATGATCACTACGAAGAAGAAAAGCTCGCGCAGCATCACGCTTGCTCCGTCGTGCGCGGCGGCGTCCGCCCGACAAGAAACACACCGAGCGAAATGACCACCACTCCTAACCACCTGACGGCGCTGACGGCTTCGCCAAGCACGAAATAACCGAGCAACGCGATGATCACGTACGCAAACGCCGATGAGGGTTGAACGAAACTGTAGTCCGCGTAAGAGAGAACGAGAAGATAGACGACGAAAAACGTGAGAAGCGCCGCGATGCCCGCCCAGACCAGCGGCGATTCAAACGACCGCACGAAAAAGCGTGTGAGCTGCGCCGGCTCCAATCCCGGCGCCCGGCCGATCTGGCGCATGCCCTTCCCCAGGCAGACATCGCCGAGCGGCCCGAGAAGCACCATCAAGGCCAGCAGAATGGCGGTCTTCAAATGCAGCCGTGCGTGACCGCTCATGCGCTATGCGATCCAACGGGCGAGTTCGCCTCCACGGGCGAAACCGCAACCGAGGGCGTTTCTTTCATGCCCTTGCGCGCCAGTTTCCGGCGCTGCGAGCGGAGGCGCAAGAAATCCACGGCCTCGTGATAGAGGCGCTTACGCTCGTCGGCATCCCACAAGCGCTGGCGCACAAACCGCCAGGCCACGCTGGGGCGGAAATAGTAATCGTCGTAGAAACGATGGACTTCGCTCATGATCGTCTCGCGGGAAAGGCCGGGATAAGCGAGATGCGGGAGTTGGTGGCCGCCGTCATCGGCAATCGCTTCGCCGTGCAAATAGCCCGCCGACTGCGCCACGGTGTAAAGCTCCGTGCCGGGATAGGCGTGGGCCATGGAAACTTGAATCGATTCGCAGTCCAGTTCCTTGGCGAAATCAATCGTGCGCTGGATGGTTTCCTTTGTTTCGCCGGGCAAACCGAGAATGAAATCGCCGTGAACGTGAATGCCAACCCTCTTGCAATTCTTCATGAAGTCGCGAGCCATCTGCGTGGTCGCGCCCTTTTTGATGTTCTTCAGGATTTGCGGGTCGCCGGACTCGAAGCCCACGATCAGCAACCGTCCGCCGCCATCGGCCATGGCTTTCAGGGATTCGTAATCGCTATGAACGCGCGCCGTGCAGGACCACTGCCGGCCCACTGGCGCCAGTTTCTTGCATAGTTCGATGACGCGGTCCTTGCGGATATTGAAAGTATCGTCGTCGAAGAAAAATTCCTTCGCTTGCGGAAAGCGTTTCGAGGCTTCGGCAAATTCGCGCGCCACGTTGTCGGTCGAGCGCACCCGCCAGGCGTGGCCTGAAAGCGTCTGCGGCCACAGGCAGAAGGTGCACTGCGCAGGGCAGCCGCGCGAGGTGTAAAACGACACGAACGGATGCAGCAGGAACGGCACGTTGTAATTCTCAATTTTCAGATTCTTTTCGTAGACTTCCGTCGCGAACGGCAGCGCGTCGAGTTCGGCGGTCTGCAACGGCGGCCGCGATTCGTTGTGAACGACCTTGCCATCTTTGATGTAGCTGGCGTTCAGAATTTCGCTGAGCGGCTTGCCCTGTGCGTATTCGACCACGGCGTGGTCGAACTCGCCCCGCACGATGAAATCAATATACGGGCTCGTGAGCAGCGTTTCGGCCGGCTTGATTTGCACGTGCGGCCCGACGAAGCAAATCTTGAGCGCGGGCTTTCGTTCCTTCATCGCGCGGGCCATCTTCAGGTCGCTGAGAAAGCCGACCGTCGAGGTAAAGAGCACCACGAATTCATAATCCTGCGCGATGCGCACGGTCTCGTCGGGAGTTACGTGGTGCGGCGGGGCATCCAACAGCCGGCTTCCTGGCAGCATTCCGGCGGGGTACGACAACCACACGGGATACCAGTAAGATTCGATCTCGCGGGTCGCGGGCCAGCGCGAACTGGCTCCGCCGTCGAACTTCTCAAAGCTCGGCGGATTTAACAGCAGCGTTTTCATCACAGATGCCATGAAGCGCGCCCTCCTCGGGGCTGCGAGCCCCCAGGCTCGCTTGACTCCCAACAACTATTCTAACCGACTTTGCCAGCCCGCCCAACCCGGCTTCTGTCCGCCCGGCCTAAACCACTCTATTGGAACAGATTAGAAAGCTGCCCGGTGGTCTGGAGCAGCGAAAGCTGGCCCTGCTGGCGGGCGAAATCGGCGTCCAGAAAAGTCACCCACTTCTCGCTTTCTTCCACGCGAATCTGCTCCAGCTCGGCCAGCGAAGCGCGGCCTTGATCAAAGCGCTCCTGCGTGATGCCCAGCGATTCCTGGGTCAGTTTCAGGTCAAGCCGGGCCACTTCGCGGGCCGATTCCAGCTCATGGACGTTCCGCGCTTGCTGCCTTACTTCGAGCCGCACATCGTTGCGCTTGGCTCCCACGTCCAGCTCCGCCGCGGCGAGTTCGCTCTTGGCCAGCGCGACCGTCGCCGCCGTCTTGGCCGCAAACAGCGGAATCGTCACCTGGAAACCGACATTCACGTTATTGCGCTGGAACGCGCTGAAGAATTTCTGATAATTGTTGATCTTGCTGAGCAGGTCGTATTCGCCGATCACCTGAACCGTCGGCCAATAGCTTTCTTTCGCGCCCTTCAGCAAGTGCTGCCGCGCGCTGCGCTCGTTTTCCTGCTCTTTCAGGTCAATGCTGTTTTCAAGCGCGACGCTCTCCAGCGCTGCGGCGGATTCTTCCGCCGTCGCCGGCAAATCCTCCGGCGCCACTTCAATCGCGGCGCCTTCCGGGTAACCAACTTCGGTGCGCAGTTGCTCGGTAAGCACCACATTGCGGTCGTCCAGCAGCAGCGCGTGGTGATGGATCCTGGCAACGGTGAGTTCGCCTCGCGTCACTTCGATGGGCAATTCCAAGCCCGCGCCGGCGCGCTCGCGCACGTAATCCAGAATTTTCTGCGCGCTGGCTTCTTCGGTGTGAAGAAGTTCGAGCGCGTGCCGGACCTTCGCGAGTTCCAAATAGGTGGACGCGGTGTTCAGGATTACGGTGTCGCGCGTACGCTCGATTTCAAGCTGTTGACTTCTCGCCCGGTCTTCGTCGGCACGCTGTTCGCCTTTCAATTCGGGATTGTAAACGCTCTCGGTGTAGACCACTTTAAAAACCGCCGGCGCGGCTCCTCCCGGCGTCGCGGGAAAACCGTTGCTGTAGACGGGCGTCGCGCCGGTGAATATGTTCGGCAGAAACGCCGAATGGGCGAGCCGCGTCGTGTTCTTCGCGATGGTGTACTGCACGCGCGCGAGTGCGAGTTCCCTGCTGTTTTTGAGGGCCAGCGCCACCGCGGTCTTCAGAGTGAGCGGCCCGGAATCCTGAGCGCACGCCGCGCTCGCGCTTCCCAGCAGCAACGCGCAGCACGCAATGACGCGCACAATCGAGCCGCCAGAATACGCCGGCGCGCCCGCCGTCTTCGCTTCCGCTGATTTATTCATAGCGCAACGAGTCCGTCGGCTGAAGTTGCGCAGCTTTGCTCGCCGGCAAATAGCCGAAAAGCAGCCCGGTGGAACACGACACCAGAAATGCAATGATCACCGACAGCCAGGAGATGGGAATGTGAACCTCGGTCGGAATCGGGAAAAAACGCAGCAACGCTTCCACAAGGAACGGAATCGCCACGGCAATCGCGATTCCCGTAATCGCGCCGGTCCCGCTGATCATCACGGCTTCGAACAAAAACTGATACAAAATCGCTCCGCGCGGCGCGCCCACCGCTTTCCGAATGCCAATCTCGCGCGTACGCTCGGTCACCGTAACCAGCATGATGTTCATGATCCCGATTCCGCTGATGGCCAGCGCGATCATTGCGATCAGAATCAGCACAATCGTCATTGCCAGCGAAATTCGCTTGGCCGTCTCGAGAATCGAGGCCAAATTCGTGACGTGATACTCCACGCCCGGCCGATGGCGGCTGATCAGGAGGTCGTGCACCTCCCGCGTTACCGCATCCACGTCTTCAGGCCGGTCCGCCTGAGCGTAGAACGTCTTCACGTATTCCTGTCCCGTGTAGTATCCGATCAGCGAAAACGGCACGAGAATTGATTCGCCGGTAATCTCCGATTGCCCAAAGGTCGAAACTCGTTCGCGGTAGACTCCAATCACCGTCAGCGTCATCTCCTCCAGGCGAATCGGGTGCCCCACCGGATCCTCTCCGGGAAAAAGCGTTGCCGAAAGAAATGGTGTCAGCAAGCAGACCTTGGCGTGCGAAGCCATGTCGTCTTCATCGAAATATCGCCCGCGCAAGATGACCAGATTCCGGATTTGCTGGAAACCCTGGGTCACGCCGACCATGGCGATCGGATGAATCGCGTTTTGCGCGACGACGCTCTGCACAATTTCGCGCGTTCCGGCAACCTGCACGACGTGCGGCACTCCTTCCTTCACGGCCGCCAGGTCCGCCAGCGAAATCTCGTCCGCCATTCTCGAGGGCTGGCCTCCGCCGGGATGGATCACTTCGCCGTACACCAAATTCGATCCCACCGCTTCGATCTGCGAAATGATGTAACGCTTCCCGGCCAGCGCCACCGTGACCACCAGCACGATGCAGGCGCTGCCGATGATCACTCCGAGCATGGTCAGCATCGCGCGCAGCTTGTTGGCGCGGAGCGCTTCGAGCGCCAGAGTCCAAGTCTCGGCGAGCACGACCGGCGAATTGGTCCTGCGATCCAAAATTCTTCGACCTCAAATTTCCGGCATTAAAAATCCAGATACAAAAATTGCCGCGCGCTTTCTCTTGTTGCGGCCCTGGTTGATCGTTCCCGAATCTATCTCAATCGCGCCGCGGGCGTGTGTCTGCTTCCCATATCCGCCGCGGAGCGGTAACTATCCGAATCCAGTCAATTGATTGGACTCAAGATAGCTCGGAAACGATGCACGCGATCCTTCGCTTCAGCGGATCTATTGCTTGAGGATGAATGGCTTACAATACCACGTTTGACCGTCTGAGAATGCGGGTGATATAAAGGCTACAGCAGTTTTCCCGCGGTGGGGCCGTGGCGCAGTTGGGAGCGCGCCTCGATGGCATCGAGGAGGTCGTGGGTTCGAATCCCATCGGCTCCACCAACTTTTTCCGCAGCCATCTACTGATTTGCTCGCGCGCCCGCGCTAATTGGTTGTGGACACCGTTCTTCGGCCCGGCCTCGCCGCGGCGATGGCGCTATTTGGGAAGCGAGTAGGTACCTGTGCACGTCCAGGTCGAAGAGCCGTCCGCATTTCCCGAGCCCTTGCAGGTGCCGCTGCCCTTAAGGCCCTTGAACTTTCCAGTCCCGCCGGTGTACTGCCACTTGTCCATACCCGACTGCAACAGTCCGTCCTTCACCGTGAGTGTCGGTTGGTAGGTCGCATACACCATATCTCCGTTGGACATGGTTTCCACGAAAACCCCGTGGCCGCTGGATCGATCGCCTTTGACCTCGCCAAATTCCGTGCCGATGCCCTGTTTTTCTCGTACGCCCGCGATTTCACCTTTCGTGGAATCGCAGGTGATCTGGTCAATCGCGTAAGCGTGGCCGGGTTGATCGCCAATATTAATGCTATTGGCCATGGCCGGTTTGCTGCAGGCCCATCCGTTATCCACTTTGTCTTGCGCCAGGGCCGCAG
>DASPVY010000173.1:0-6378 GCA_035622115.1 Candidatus Acidiferrales bacterium | reverse complement strand
GGGCCGGGTGGCGCATTTCTACAGTCCGGGTGGAGATTGGGCGATGGCGGCAATCAACCTTACTGAACTCGACAAACTGGAGCGCCGCGAGGGCCAGCTCACCATACTCGCAGCCGTGGTTGTGCTGGTCGAGGCCGCGGGCGTGGCTCTGCTGATGTATCCACTCGTCTTCGTGCACCCCGACGAAGCCGAAAAACTTCCGCTCAGGTTTTCTTTCTTCGGGTTTTGCGTGCTTTCGCTTCTTGTCGCAGCCTATCTACTCGACCGACGGCGGACCTTCCGCAGCCTGAAGCAGCAACTCGTCTCGGAATTGCAGCGGAACATCGATTTGCGAAACCAGGCCAACACCGACCTCCTGCGCACGATTCCGGATTTGAACCACTTCCAGGACCGCCTGGCTATGGATTACCGCCGCGCCGCCACCATGGAGCGCACTCTCTCCGTCATGGTCGTAAAAATCCTGTTCGCCGGGGCGTCGAGCGACTCGAACGAGGAAAGAGCGGCGCTCGGCGAGGCCGCCCGCGCGATCGCTCGCATCATGCGGCCAACCGACTCGATGTATCTTCTTGGTCCGGGATTTTTTGGGCTCGTGCTCTCGGATACGGACACGTCCAGCGCGAAACGGCTATCCATTCAGATCGAGCAGTCTTTGAAGACCGTGGGCGCAAGTAATCACTTTGCGTATGAAACCTTCGTCGCCAATTATCCCGACCACGCGAAAAGCGCTCATGAACTGGAACAAGCCGTATTTTCGCAGCTCCCTGCGCAGCAGCCCTGGGTCGAAGGCGCCGAAGCCGAAGTCCGCTAACCGCCTTTGTGGCGCGGGCATCTAGCTCGCGGCTGTCATTCCCACCCAATCCTTCGCAGCCCGATTTCCGCGCGCGTTGCCTCTGAGGTCTATTGCCGGGCGGTGCCTTGCTCTTGGGAGCGGTTCAGGAGGTCGCCAGCCGCAGTTCGATCTCTTCGCCTTCGAGCACGCGCCGCGCGATGCGGATGATCTCGCCGGCCCACAGCTTCTTGCTCAGGACCACCAGCGAGCCATTCTCAAAATCGCAAATCGCGCAGAAATAATAATTCGGGAACACCCGGTCGTAAGCATCCGCGCCGCGGCTGGCCAGATCGCTTTCAAGCGCGGCATCGCCCTGCGTCACCAGCGCTCCCGCGCGCGCGCCGAATGTCTCCCCCTCAAACCGCGCAAACAGGGCCTCGAGCTTGGACGGCTCCGGTGACGGAATCGTGATGCACCGGTTCGCCGCTTCGTGAAACTCAATCCCGTGAAACTGGCAGTATTCGCGAACGCGGTCGAGGTGGCTGTAAAAATCGAGCGCCCAGGGCTCCTGGCCGGCAAGGGCGGGGATAATCCGGCTCCAGAGTTTTGCGGCATCCTCGCCGCGCACCGGCTCGCGGCTCTCACTATCCTCCACCAGTTCGATCCCCACCGCGCGAATGTCCGCGCCGAGATCGAGCGGCTCTGCTTCTAGAATCATCTATGCACCCGCGGCGCTCGCGCCGAAGCGCCTTTCATAATCGGGAGTTTGTTTCCGGACTTCGAGCCAGTCGAAAAATGCGTCGGGGGTTTCCAGCCAGATCGCGAACCACTGCGCGATTTCTTCTTTTTCGGCGCGCTTGAAAGCGTCCACTTTGTGATTTCGCGCGATCATCTCGGCGCGCCGGCGGCCCAGCAGCCCCACTTCGCGGACGCGTTCTTCGGCCGCGCGGTCGCCTTCCCGCCGGAATTTTCGGTAGAGCTCGTCGATGCGAATCAAGCACATCTCCGCGTCTTCGAGCGTCGAAAAATGAAGCAGGTCGTGAAACTCCTCTTCGTATCGGCCTTCGGTATCCGCGCGAGTCGAAAGGATTACCCGCCGTCCCGCTTCCGCCAGCACGCCCGCAATGTAATCCGCCGAGGTATTTCCTTCCTCGCCCATCTGCACAATCAGCTGCCGCCGGATCTGCTCGATTTCCGCCGCCGTCACGCGCTCCGCCTCAAGCGTCTCCGCCGCTTCGAGGATCAGCTCCTTCTTGCTGCGTTTCTTGGCCGAATCGGATTCGTGCTCTTTCGCCTGCTTCACGGCTGGCTCCGGTGCTCTCTCGGGCTGATCGCGGCTGCGTGATTCGAAGAATCGCCGGCTGGATCATTCGCCAGCCGCCGCCGGTAAATCGCCACGTTGCGATTATGCTCGGCGAGCGTTCGGCTGAAGAAGTGTCCGCCCGCGTCGTTCGCGACGAAGTACATAAAGTCGGTCTTGGCCGGATCGATGGCCGCGCGCAACGAAGCCTCACCCGGATTGGCGATCGGTCCGGGCGGGAGGCCCGCTCGCAGGTAAGTATTGTACGGCGATTCCACGCGCAAGTCCGCATGGCGCACGATTTGTGTCGGGCGTCCCGCCAGCGCCAGCGCGTATTGCACCGTGGGATCGCATTGCAGCGCCAGCCCGCGCCCCAGCCGATTGTAAAATACGCCCGCCACCAGCGGACGCTCCGATTCCAGCGGCGTCTCCCGTTCGACCAGCGAGGCCATCGTCACCACGCTTTCGATCGAGGGATCGGACGAAGCCTGAACCGCCAGTTCAGGATTCAGCGCGCTCCACACCGTCCGGAATTGCCGGACCATCGTCTCCGCCATCTCCTCCGGCGGCGTGTGCCGTGTGAAGAGATATGTGGACGGGAAAAGAAATCCCTCCAGGCTTCGCGCGTGCGGCGAGAGATCCAGAATCAGCGTGGGATCGCGCGCGACGCGCAGGAAATCTTCGCGGCTGCAGAGCTTCTGCCGCTCCAGCTGGTCGGCGATCTCAAACATCGTCCAGCCTTCGGGAATCTGCACCGCGATGACGTTGATCTTTCCGTTGGCAATTTTCCAGAAAACCTGCCGCTCGGTCATCGGGCCCGAGAACAGATATTCTCCCGCTTGCAGCGGCCGTCGCTGGTGCCAATGGCTGTAAAGCTCAAATGCGACCCGGCTGTGAATCACGCCGTTTTTCTGAAGCAGGGAGGCCACGCTCCAGCGATGCATTCCATGCGGTATATCCACGATCACGGAATCGCCCGCGTAGCCTTTGTACTCGAGGCTCAGCGCGTTATCGAGCAGCGCCGCGAGCGTCCCCAATGCGGCGATGGCCAGAAGAAAAAGCAGCCCCAGGCGTCGCATCGGCGATTATTCCTCGCCCTGGCGGGCTGGGTCGCGCTGGAGTTGAGCGCGCTCGATGTAATCGCGCAGAAAAATTGCGGCGGCCACGTCGTCCCGCGATTTCTTCGCCTGTCTCTTGCCGCGGCCTTCACGTCGCGTGCCGCGCGGCTTCGCTGCGGCCGCCTGATCTGCGACCCAGCTCGTCAGCCTCTCGTCCACGAGCTCCACTTCCATCCCAAGTTCCTTCCGCACGCGGCTCGCGAAACGCGCCGCCTCTTCGGCCATTTCTCCCGGCGTTCCGTCCAGATTCAGCGGATGTCCCACCAGGATCAGCCGCGCGCCCAATTCGCGGGCCATCGCTCGAATCTTGCGCATCAAGTCGCCGCGATTCTGGCGCTCGATGATGCTCATCGGCCGCGCCGTGATTCGCAGCTCGTCCGATACCGCCACTCCAATTCGGCGCCGTCCGTAATCGAGCGCCAGGATTCGTCCCGGAACCTCGATTTCGCCGCGCGCGCGCCGCGCCTTCGGCCCCTCCGCCTTATTTGATTCCTTGGACTGGAGAGAGGTGCCCATCACATTTAATTATACGCACCGCGCGCGGGCGCGTGAAAATCCGCGTGCCTGGCGTGCGTGTTGATTACAGTGCGGGGGTCGGGTCATGTGGGGTCCGTCGTCATGGATCGTGCAGGCATGCGGCGATGCGCGGTGGACGGCGGTGATTTGAAATGCGGAGAGCGCGTGAGACGGACCGGGTCTCCGCATGCGCCAGGGGCGAAATGTGCCGCGAGAGATGAACACCGCGGTGAAACCCACCGCGGACAAAACCGAGAATGGTCCGTCTTAATAAACGCGGCAGGCTAAACCGACGCGGACAACAGAGGCACGCGAAACGACGATACGGAACATGGCGACGGACCCCACCGGGGCCGGTTCATGTGGAGTCCGTCGTCATGGATCGCGCAGGCATGCGGCGATTTGCGGCGGGCGGCGGCGATTTGAACTGCGGGGAGCCCGTGAGACGGACCAGGTCTCCGCATGCCCCAGGGGCGAAATGTGCCGCGAGAGTTGGCGGGAAGGACGTTGGCAGCGCGACTCCATCCTCGCTTGACACATCCATGCATTCGGGCTAAAAGTGCTCCGCATTCAGGCCCGATTTTCCCGTGAATTCCAAATCACCGATGGAGGCATAATGAAAAAGATTGTTCCCTGGTGTGTCTTGGGTTTTGCCTTGTTGGCGACTGCGATCCCCTCGCGCACCCAGACAAATGCTGGCGACCAAAAAGCTGTCGCCGATCTCGAGCGTCAATGGCTCAAATCGCAGCAGGCCAATAACCCCGACGCGATTGCCGGCGTAGTGGCCGACGGCTTTATCAATACGGGGAGTGACGGCAAAGTGAGCACCAAGGCCGAGATGATCGCCGACCAGAAAAAAACGAAATATACGAGCGTGGACTACGTCGGCTTGAAGGTCATGGTCTTTGGCGATACGGCGGTTGCCGTTGCAAATTTCCGTGGCAAGGGAACCGACTCATCTGGAAAAGCCTTCGACGTGAACGAGCGCTTCACCGACACCTGGGCCAAGATGCCCGATGGGAAGTGGCAATGCGTCGCTAGCCACCAATCCGAGATTAAGAGCCAGATGTAAGGCAGAAGCTCCGCCCCGCGGCGAGTCGCAGCCCAGCCGTAATCCACCATCGCCCGACCGCCGGTCGTCGACACCGGAAGGAATCTTTCTGGGTGTCGCGCGCGCTTAGCGAAAAAAGCCTCGGCGCGCTAATACGCTGCTATTTCAGCTTGGCGGACTCCGATTTGGCGGCAACGAGAATGGGAATATCGGGGTCGGCGTCCTTCCAGAGCGTGAAGAAATCATTGTACGCGGCCCGGGCCTTCGCTGTGTCGCCCTCCAGTGCATAGGCGCGAGCGAGGCCGAGATGTGCCAGTGCGCCAAGCGGCTCGTTGAGTGTCACGCCGCGATGGTCGAGAAACTTCTGAAACTCCGTAGCTGCTGCAGCCCCGTTGTGTGCTGCAAGTTGTGCTTCGCCGCGAATGTAAGCGGGATACATCGTACCCTCTTGCATCTGCGGTGGCCCGCCCAGTTCGTACGGCGCAGCCGCTTCAAGCGCGACGATCGCTTGTGCGGGATTATTGTCGTCCAATTCCATCGCCGCCTTGATCGTCGGCAACCAGTAGACCTTCAGAATCGTGTCCGAGGGATAGTTCTTCTCTAGTTCATCGACAAATGGCTTCGCGTGAGCGACGTCGCCAACTCGCGCCGATGCGAGGGCGGCAAACAGTTTCACGTCCCGGCCGGGGGCCAGCGCCAGTGCGGCCGCAATATCCTGCTTCGCTACGGCAGTGTTGCCAAACTCCGCCTCTCGTAATGCCGAATTCATCTGCCAGAGCGCGGCACTCTCCTTCGAGTTATTGCGGACAGCGGAGTCCACTGCTCGGCGAGAAAAATCCCGCGCTTTCGTGAGCCGTCCGAAATACGCCTCGGTATCCGATTGGAAGCAGAGCAAGAGGTCTTCATCGCCCGGTTTCCCCGCGGCCCAATCCAATTGCCGCTGCATTTCGGCAACGTCGCCCTTGTAAAATCCCAGCTGGTACTTTAGCCAGTGCACCTCGTCAGCGTCGAGCTTACGGTCGCTTGCGTCACGAAGGTTCTTTTCGGCTTCATTCGGCCGGCCTAACGCCAGATTCAAGTCCGCAGCGTTCGTATAGTAAATTCCTACGTTCGGTTCCAGTTCAACGCTCTCCCGAGTCTCAGTCAAACCCTTCTCGTACTGGCCAAGTTCGGTGTAAATCACTCCGAGATTGTTTGGAGGTGTGGAGTCCTGCGGATAACTCCTGGTCCAAAGTTCGTACGTCTGTATCGCTTGGTCGAGTTCACCGGTGACATAGTTGTAGTACAAGGCGGCGATCCGATACTTCTCATGTTCGCTGACCCGGTCACGGAGGCTGTATGCCTTGATGATATTTTCCGAGGCCAGGCTCGCTTGCCCCATATTGCGATAGTGAACACCAAGGCCGGCGTATGCCATCGCAAAGTTTGGATCAAGTTCGAGAGCGTGTTTGAAGAATGGAATTGCCGCCGCATCGCCTTTGGTGTCTCCCGTTGCTACTCCCATGCTGAACGCCTTCAATGCTTCAAGCGATGTCGTCGTCGCTTCGATCGGAACATCGAACTTTTGAACGGACGCCAAGGATTCGCCGAGTTTGCTGCGAAGGCTGGAGGACGCCTTGCTCAG
>DASPVY010000172.1:0-2175 GCA_035622115.1 Candidatus Acidiferrales bacterium | reverse complement strand
AGCCATCGCCATCGTCGACACGAAGAACATCGTTCAGCAGGTGAACCGCGAATTTACGAGATTCTTCGGCTACACGCCCGAGCAGTCCGTCGGCAGGAATTTAGACGACCTTGTTGTGCCCGAAGATCGCCGCGACGAAGGAAAGTGGCTCGACGACCAAGCCGAGCGAGGCATGAACGCCAGCGTTGAGACCGTTCGCCGCCGGAAAGATGGAAGCCGCATCGATGTGTCGCTCCTGGTGGCCCCGATCACGATTGGCGGCGGCCAGATTGCTGTCTATTGCATCTACCGCGATATTTCCACACGCAAACGCGCCGAAGTCGAACTGCGGCAAAGCGAGGAGCGCTATCGCCATCTCGTGGACCTTTCTCCTGACGCGATCTTGACTCAACGGTCCGGCCGGATCACGTTCGTCAATTCGGCTTGCGTGCAGCTTCTTGGCGCTTCGTCGGCTCAGGACTTGATCGGCAAGAATGCTCTTGAAATTGTCCATCCTTCATTTCACGAAGTAGTGAAGAGCCGGATGGCTCAGGCCCGCTCCAGCGGTCAGAGTCTGCCCTTTCTCGAGGAGAAATTCGTCCGCATCGATGGATCGACGGTGGATGTTGAAGTCGCCGCGACCGGATTCACATTCGGGGGAGAGCATGGCGCACAAGTAATCATCCACGATCTCACGGAGCGCAAGCGCGCCGAACTCGATCTTCTTCTCGCGGAAACGAAATTCCGTCTGCTTGTGGAGCAGTTGCCTGCGGTCACTTACCGGGCGGATTTTGGCATGAGCGGGCGCTGGCACTACGTCAGTCCGCAGATCGAAGCGATCCTCGGCTACACTCCCGCTGAATGGACGGCCGATTCGGGTCTCTGGTATTCGTGCCTTCATCCCGATGATGCGGCGAAGGCGATCGAGCTGGAGGAGCGGAGTCGAGCGACGGGTATCCCTCTTGCATCCGAATATCGCCTGCGGGCGCGCGATGGCTCCTACCGCTGGTTCACGGATCTCGCTCGTGTGGTTCGCGACGTGGCGGGCAGCGCGGACTTGATGCAAGGCGTAATGCTGGATATCACGGAGAAAAAGCAGCTCGAAGCCCAGCTGCGGCAATCGCAAAAAATGGAAGCGGTTGGCCAGCTTGCCGGCGGCATCGCGCACGACTTCAACAATATTTTGATGGTAGTTCGCGGCCACACGGACTTGCTGCTCAACAATGCCACGGAGAGGCCGCTCGAAAACGTAGCGCAAATTCAAAAAGCCGTGGACCGCGCTGCGTCTCTCACCAAACAACTGCTCGCGTTTAGCCGCATGCAAATCCTGCAGCCCGAGGTGCTTGATTTGAACGCGATCGTCGGCGACATGGCGTTGATGCTGCCGCGGCTCATCAGCTCCAATATTCAT
The DNA here is from genome assembly GCA_035622115.1 of Candidatus Acidiferrales bacterium. Taxonomy (GTDB): domain Bacteria; phylum Acidobacteriota; class Terriglobia; order Acidiferrales; family UBA7541; genus Palsa-147. The sequence goes on along the minus strand of DASPVY010000172.1, from coordinate 785 downwards.
TTGAAAGTGGAGACGGAACCTGCACTTGCGCGCGTGCGGGCCGATGCCGTGCAGATCGAACAGGTTCTCTTGAATCTTGCCGTAAACGCGCGTGACGCCATGCCGAATGGCGGCTCGTTGACAATTCGCACCGAAAACACCACCCTCGCGCCGGGAAATCCGCAGCGGCTTCCAGTGACGGAGACCGGCGCATACGTGGCGCTGATCGTCGCCGACACGGGCGCCGGAATGGACGCAGAAACGCAAGCGCGAATTTTCGAGCCTTTTTTCACTACTAAGGCGAAGGGACGCGGCACGGGTCTGGGCCTCGCCACCGTTTACGGAATCGTGAAACAAAGCGGAGGATTCATCGCCGTCGATAGCGTGCGCGGAAAGGGGACTACGTTCACCGTTTATCTACCGCAAGTATCTGCGCCGATAAAGACTGAGGCTCCGGTTGAGAAGAAATCCAAACCACAGCGCGGCGCCGAAACCATTCTCGTTGTGGACGACGAACCTGGCATTCGCGAGCTGGCATGCGAATATCTGCAACGCTGTGGATACACCGTGCTCGCGGCAGGCGATGGCACGGAGGCCAAAGAGATTGCGGAGCGTCACTCCGGCCCCATCCATCTTCTGCTGACGGACACGGTCATGCCGAAAATGGGAGGCCGCGAACTCGTTCGCGCGATGAGCGAGCTGCGCCCCGACGTGAAAGTGATCTATATGTCCGGCTATTTGGAATTCAACGCCTCCACTCACATCCAGAGCGGTGAAGGCGCCATTTATCTTCAAAAGCCATTTGA
>DASPVY010000171.1:0-4440 GCA_035622115.1 Candidatus Acidiferrales bacterium | reverse complement strand
AGCTCCTCGAAATGTTCATGCCTCGCCACCGCTGACCTCCTCGATCCCCAGGACCCTGTGATCCGATATTCGGACCGGTTGCTCTGCCAGGCAGGCGCGCAACTGATTCAATCCTCGGTAGTAATGGTTGCGCACGGCGCTATAGGACTCGCCCGAACGCTCCGCGATTTCCCGCAAAGTCAGGCCTTCAAAGATCACTTTTTCAATTGTGTGTCTCTGCGATTCCTTCAGCGTCCCCAGCGCCTGCTCCACGAGCCTCTTCAGTTCCTGAACTGACATGCGCGGAGTGGCGTGCTGGCTTGCTTCCCAGAGCGTCGCCTCTTCCAGATCGGGCCGGTTGTAGAACTGCCTGAGTAACAGGTAATTTCGCCGGTTAATGCTCCGGTGATACGCGAATTGCAAGAGCCACACTTTTAGCGTACCTCTGGCGGGGTCAAATCTTCTCGCCGACCGGTAGAATTCAAAGAAAATAATCTGGGTGACTTCCTGAGCTTCGGCGGCATCGTGCAGGATTCGCAGCGCAATCGTGAGGACCAGCCGGTTGTAGCGGTCGAAAAGTACGGCGAAAGCGTCGCCGTCGCCGCGCTGCACTTCCAGCATTAATTCTTCATCGGAGCGCAAATCGCGAATCGCGTCCGAGTCGCTCGCAGCCTGCTTCCGGCCTGAAAATAAGGGAGACATTGTCTGCACATTTGGCGCCTTAATTTGCACCATTTCCGGCTCTCTGCCAAGCATTTCGCTGCTCAAAAATTTGCGCGGCCGATGAGACAAACCGGCGAGTCAAGAGGAACACTTCTGTGTCAGTACGCGGAAGGCGAATCCGGGCAATGAAGGCTGCGCGCTAGCCGAACCACTGAAACCCGTTCCAAAATTCAGGCCAGCCATTGCGGGGCGGTCCACAGACGAAGATGTCCGGATGGTCGTCACTTTCTTCGTTCTTGATGCCGTAGGAATTGCCATTGTGTCCGGCCAGCCTGCAGGATTCAAAATGCCTACCCAGGTACTCGCGCGAGATGCCCACCACGATCACGGTTTCGGGCGCCGGCTGCCCATAACCGCGGTACCACGCCGTGTTCGTTCCGCTGATCACTTGCGGCAGCCCGTAGGCCGGGCCATACAAGTTTAGTGCGCCCGTTTCGCCGTAGTTGCCCGTCATGATTCCCAGGCTGGCCCGTTCCGCGGGAGACAGCGAATCGCGGACCCGCGCGACCTCCGCGACAAGTTCCGTCCAGCCGATTTCTTCCCGCAAATCTCCGTTGTTCCGAAGCGCGTAATTCTTCGGAGAGATCGCCGGATTGAACGGCACGACGAGTGCGCAAGCGAAAACACCTCCCACCGCGAGCGCAGCGAAGGTCACCGCGGACACGACACGCGCCCACAGCGTCGAAAGTGAATCGGTCCACTGCTCCAGCAGAACGGCCCCAGCGGCGAACAGCATCGGATACGCGGGCGCCAGGTAGTAGGCGCGGCCTTTGGCGAAGAAAAAAAGCGCGAATGGAATAACGTACAACCAGCCCATCAAGCGATAGCGTTTTCCATCCGTCGCAGCGAAGAAATAATAAAGTCCGCCCAACCATAACGGAGCCACGAACGGATTCGTGCTGATCAGGAATTGGTAGCGCAAAAAGCCTTCGGCGCGGCCTTCACCGACGTCCCGCGCATGGATGTGTTGCAGGAAATGCAGCGACACGAAGCCGTGGCGAATCTGCCAGATCAAGTTCGGGAGGAAAATCAAGACGGAGAGTGCGACGCCGGCCCAAAGCCACGGGCTCTTTAACTCGCGGCGCGCAGGGGTGAGCAGAACGCCTCCGATGATTCCGGATACGAAAAAGGCCATGGTGTACTTCGTCATCATCCCTAACCCGATGGCGATTCCGAGGGCGAGCCACCAGCGCGAATCTTTGGAATTGAGCAAGCGGATGAGAAAGTAAGCGATCAGCACGTTCCACAGATAGTCGAACGTCGAATATTGAAATTCCGTGCCCTCGAAAAGCGGAAGAACGGAGACCGCAACGGCCAGCGCGGCGACGATCTGCGCCAATCGCCTGCCGGCGAGTTCGCGTGCCATCAGCCCGGTGACGACAAGCGCGGCCGCCTGCGCCAGCACCGAAAACATCCGCAAGCCAACCAGTGAGTTTCCAAAGAATGCGAGGCCCAATTGTTCAATCGCCGGCGTGAACGGCGGATACGCCACGAAGCCCCAGTCCAAATGGCGCGCGTCGTCGAGCACCTGCAGTTCATCGCGATGAAATCCGTAGCGGCCGTTGGTGAGGACGTGAAGAAGCGCGACGCCGAGCGCAATTCCGCCCAGCGCGAGAAGATCATTGCGAGCCGAGGCTTCCGATGCTTTGCGCGGCTCGCCAAGGGCTGGATTTGCCGCGCGCGAGCGCGGGAGGATAGCTGATTGGTCGCGCTCGTCACTCATAAGCGGGAGCAAACGATATCACGAACGAAGGACGTTTACTGCGCGTCCACGACGCAGCGGAAGCCGATCGTTCCGGCACGGTCGCGTCCGGGCGACATCAACAAGTATTTTTCGTGCTCGTCGAGCCTATAAGTTTGCGGGAAATACCAGATCGACCCTCGCGGCTGGTAAAACGCGGCGCCGCGCAATATCGCGGCGCGCGTGTGCTCGTCTCGGAATTCATCGGTCCACTGGGAGATATTGCCCTCCATGTCGAGAACCCCGAACGGACTCGCGCCGCCAGGAAACGAGCCCACGTCAGCCGGCGAACGCATCGCGCGTTCGCGATCAATCGGCGGCACGTTCTGGCTGTTCCAATCGTTTCCCCACGGATATGCCCGGCCATCCGTGCTTTGCGCCGCGTATTGCCACTCCCAATCATGCGGCAGCCGCTTTCCGGCCCAAACCGCGTAGGCGCGCGCATCTTCGATCGAAACCCAGGTCACAGGCTGATTTTCCGCGCCTGCCGGATATGTTCCATTCGACCAGTGGCGCAGAAAATTGTGGCCGTCCGCCGGCCGATAATTCGTGGCCTTTAGAAATGCCGCGAACTCGGCATTCGTTACCGGCGTGCGATCCATATAGAAACTCTTGACGTGCAATCGCTGGGCGTGGAATCGCCGCGGCGAGTTCTCCCACGGATATTGAACATCCACGCCCGGATCGTTGCCGCCTTCAATCTCGATTCCACGCACGTCGAACTCGTAATCGCCCTCGGGGATGCGAATCATTCCAGGAGGCGCGGCGGCAGCGAGCTTCGTGGCCGGGATTTCGACCATCGCTTGCGGCAGAAATCTCCATTCGCGCGAATATGTATGCAAAGGATTGGCGGACCGATTGGACATGAATGCCGCCAGTTTTTGCAGTTCAGCGCCGGCCGGATTCTCCGTCGTCGCCAGAACAGCGGCGAAGCCGAGGCCCTCGATTGAAAATGACAGGGTCGCGGCGCCGTCTCGAATTTCGGGCTTCAACTCGACGCCGTGCCACAGATCGTAAAAGTGGAGGCCCTCGCGATTCGGAATGCGCAGTTGCTCACCTGCCACGTCGTACTCGTTGCGATTGACGATCGTCCAGAGCGTTTGTCCATCACCTGGAAATGCGCTGGCGTACACGCCTTCGCGCAGCGTGGCGACGTGCGGCTCCCAATCCGCGCTCACCAGATTTTTGGCGAATGCGCGCTCGATCCGCGTGAAGCGAAGCACCGCCTCCGCATCGCGCGGGGTCATCCCGTACCAAAAGCCCCAAAGATTTTCGAGCGAGGCGTAGCCAACGCCGTTGAAAAATGCGTGCTGGAGGCTGTTGGTCTTGTCGCGCGTGAACCGGTCGGTCACATTCACCATGTGCCGCGGCTCAAGCCACTTGGCCTGGTTGACCATCGGAACGAAAGGATAAGGAATATCTTCCCAAGTCACCCAGTCGTTCCAACTCATCGTGCTCCAGGCCAGCGACTCATCCCGAATTGAAAATTGCGGCTCGAGAGCGAGCGGATGCCCGGCGTCTTCCGCGGCGTCGTGAAAGCCGTGCGGCACGTCTTCGAGCGTATCGAAGTTCACTGCATCGGCGCCGATCTCCTTCATCAAGCCTGCCAGCGATTTCGCCGCTGGAGCGCCGTCGTCGCGGGTGCCCGTGTCCCAAGCGAGCGTGGGGAAAAATACTTTGACTCCGTGCTGATGAAATTCATCCACCATTCTGCGGACGCCCGAAATTCCTCCCGGCATATCGCGCACGAGATCGAACTGGTTGCGATCGTCCGCGCCAATATTGGGATAGAGGCCCCAGATGAGCACGGCGTCAATCGGGCCGATGCGATTTTCAATGTCGGAGAGAAACAGGCCCACCGTATATTCGTTTTTTTCCGGATCGTAAAACTTGCGATCCCAAATCAACATCTGCACTTGAGAAAAGACGGTTCGCGTCCAGGCAAGGTCCGGACGCGCATATTCGCTGCCATCGTAGCGCATGCGCGTGAGCCGTTC
>DASPVY010000170.1:0-3128 GCA_035622115.1 Candidatus Acidiferrales bacterium | reverse complement strand
CGAAATTTCCCGCCGCTCCTGCGATTCGTGTGGGACGCGGCGCCCGGAACAGTCGTTACCAGCGTTTTCTTCCGCGTAATCGTTTCCCTGATACCTGTGGCGATGTTGGCGGTGACCAAAGTGGTCATCGATGCGGTGGATTTGCGCATGCATGGCCAAGCGCTGCGGCCGGATTTCTGGTGGTGGGTGGCGCTGGAGTGCGCGCTGGCGTGTCTGGCGACGGTTCTGACGCGGCTTCTTGACTATTGCGACGTCGCGCTCGCGGAGAAGTACACGCGCCACATCAGCATGCGCATCATGGAGCATGCGTCGCGTTTGGACCTGACAACGTACGAAGCGCCGGCTTACTACGACAAAATGGAGCGTGCGCGGGTGCAAGGAACGGACCGGCTGGTGATGATCCAGTCGACAGGCCGCCTGGTCCAGCAAGCAATTACCACGATAAGCATGGCGGCCGGGATTTTGTTTTATTCGCCGCTGCTGCTGGTGGTTCTGGTGGCCTGCGTTATGCCGGCGTTTTTGGGCGAAACGCACTTCGCCTTCCTCGGATATTCGCTCAACTTCCAACAGACACCCCACCGCCGAGAACTTGATTACCTGCGAATTCTTGGCGGCAGCAAAGAGAGCGCCAAGGAGCTGAAGCTCTTCGGTCTCGGGCCGTTTTTCGTCGGGCGCTACGCGAGTCTTTCGAACGAGCTGCAAGATCAAACGCTCGGACTTGCCCGGCGCCGGCTGACGGTCGGTTCGCTGCTTTCAATGCTGGGGACGCTGGGTTACTACGGCACATACATCTACGTGGTCTATGAGGCCGTGACTGGCTCGCTGTCGATGGGCGCACTGATCTTTCTGACGGGCGCGATTGCGGGCGCAAGCACGAACATTCAGCAAGTGTTCTCGACGTTTTCGACGATCGCCGATCAGGCGCTGTTTCTTACGGACTTGCTCGAATTCTTCGCGCTGCGGCCGACCGTGCAGTCGAAGCCCAACGCGTTGCCGGTTCCGCGGCCCATCCGGCAGGGATTCGAATTTCGCAACGTGGCGTTTGCGTATCCGGGCGCAGCGCGTCTGGTGCTCAACAAAATCAATTTCAAGCTGTCGCCGGGAGAGCGCATCGCGCTGGTCGGCGAAAACGGCCAGGGCAAGACAACCATCGTGAAGCTGATGACCCGACTGTACGACGTCACGGCGGGCGAGATTCTCCTGGATGGCGTGGACATTCGGGAGTACGACCTCGAGGATTTGTGGAAAGAGATTGGCGTCATTTTTCAGGACTTTATGCGCTATGAAATGTCGGCTTCCGCAAACATCGCGATGGGCCGCATTGACCAACGGGAAAACGCAGAGCGCATCCGGGAAGCCGCGGCGAAAAGTCTTGCGGAGCCGATTATTCGCCGGCTGCCGAAGGGGTACGACCAGGTTCTGGGCGTCCGCTTCGATGGCGGAATGGATCTTTCCGGCGGCGAGTGGCAAAGAATGGCGCTGGCGCGGGCGTACCTGCGCGACGCGCAGTTGCTGATTCTTGACGAGCCGACCGCGTCGCTGGACGCGCGCTCCGAGCACGAAATCTTCCAGCATTTCAGCGAGCTGACGGAAGGCAAGATGTCGCTCCTGATTTCGCATCGGTTCTCGACGGTGCGGATGGCGGATCGAATTCTGGTGCTTGAGGACGGCGAAATCAGCGAAGAGGGCGCGCACGAAGAATTGATGCGAAACGGCGGGCGCTACGCCGAAATGTTCGAATTGCAGGCGACGAGTTACCGATGAAGACGCGAGCGAATTCATCTCGAGTTCATCAGAAGATGCGAGGTCATCAATAGATGGCTGCAGCGAATCAATATCCGCTGGAACCGAAGCCGCTTCCGCCGCTGGCGGGCGAGCTGGTGAACGCGCCGGTCGAGGCAACGCCGGTTCTGCCGGTCCCGGCGAGGCGCGAGACAACCGCGCACGAAAAGCTGGAAGACGCCGCGTTTCGCGCGGCGTGCGCTTGGAAACTCTGCGAGACGAATGGCGACCTGGCCGCGCTCGAAGAGCGGCGCAAGGAAATTGAAGCGTCGCTGCGCAGCGCCGTGCAGTCCGCGAAGAAAATTGAACGAGCGAATTTTGCGAAGTGGGTGGACTCGAAGTGGCTGCTCGACAATTTCATTTTGTTCCGTCTGTGCCTTCACGATGTGAAGGCCACGTTCGCGGGCGCAAAGGATTTACCGCAAGTCGAGCGCGGCAAGATGCGTCGAGCGCCGCGAGCGTATGCGATCGCCGAGAGCTATCTCGAGACGGTGGACTACAAATTCGATCCGAAGAGCTTTTCTATTTTCGTAAATGCTGCGCAGCGGGATGCGTCGCTGACCTTTGCGGAAATCGCGATGATGAAAGCGTTCGTGCAGCTCGCGATGCTCGAGAAGGTCACGGAGATCGTGAACGCAGTGTTTGCCAGCGACGCGCCGGCGATTCAGGCGAGCGCAGCGCCGGCCGAAGCTGAGAACGGCTCAACGGCGCAGCCTGTGCTGCCCGCGATTGTGCCGAGCTTCCGCTGCATCGTTGACATGGCTTGGCGCGACATTTTCGAAGAGGTGAGCCCGGTTGCGCGAATTTTGCGCGAGGACCCAGCGGCCGCGTACGCCAAGATGGACGCCGATGGACGCGAAAATTATCGTCGAGTGATCGCGAATCTCAGTGAGCGCTCGACTTGGGACGAAGAGCGGATCGCGCGCAAGGCGGTGGAGCTTGCCGCGACGGCGCAGGCAGCAACCACACTGCGCGGACGCGAAAGGCGAGCGCACGCCGGATATTACCTGGTTGATGGCGGCCTCAAGACTCTAAGAACCGTGATCGGTTATCGCCCCAAAATTTCCGAGCGTTTTCATGACGCGATTTTGCGTTGGCCGGAAATTGCCTACCTGATAGCGATTGAAGCCATCACGCTGGGCATAATGACGGCGATCTTTTCGATTCCGGGAGCTGGGTTCGCGGCAGTTCTGGTCGCGATACTTTTCTTCTTCCCAGTGCTGGACTGCGCGATGAGCATCATTAATCTGCTGGCCACGCTGATCGTGCCGCCGCGCCGCCTGCCGCGCCTGGACTTCTCCGAGGGCCTTCCGCCCGAGTGCGCGACGATGGTCGTCGTGCCCACT
>DASPVY010000169.1:0-3683 GCA_035622115.1 Candidatus Acidiferrales bacterium | reverse complement strand
CACCTATGCGCCGGACCTGACAGATTTATATCTCGTCGAAGGCGTCAAGTAGAGGTCAGTTTTCTTCCCGGCAGGTGCGGGGGCCCGCCGTTCGACCAGAGAGACGGACGTAGGGTGGAGCACCCGGCCGATCGACGACCGGGCGCCCCACGATGCAATGTCAGTCGGCGGCGCGGGGCGGCGCTGCAGGCGCCATCCTTTCATTATGGCCGTGGAACTGCGAGGCTTCGGTTGAGCCTTCCATCGCCTTCGTCGACGAATTGCCTCCCGAGACAAGCTGAGTGATGTGATCGAAGTAGCCGGTGCCGACGAAGCTTTGGTGCTTCACGGCGCGATAGCCATCCTTTTGTGCGGCAAATTCCCGCTGCTGCAAAACCGTGTAAGCCGACATGCCGGAATGGCGGTAACCCTGCGCTAATTCGAAAATGCTGAGATTCAGCGAGTGAAAGCCGGCGAGAGTGACAAACTGAAATTTGTAGCCCATGCGGCCGAGCTCTTGCTGGAAATTTTCGATCGTGGCGTCGTCAAGATGCTGCTTCCAGTTGAAGGAGGGCGAGCAATTGTAGGCGAGCAGCTTGCCCAGGAATCTGGCGTGAATGGCGTCAGCGAACTGCCGAGCTTCCTGGAGATCGGGCTTGGCGGTTTCGCACCAGAGCAGATCGGCGTAAGGCGCGTACGCCAGGCCGCGTGCGATGGCTGCCTCGATGCCGCCGCGGAATTGGAAGAACCCTTCGGCGGTGCGATTGCCGTGGATAAATTCGCGATCGCGCGGGTCGGCGTCGCTGAGCAACAGGCCGGCGCTGTTCGCGTCGGTGCGCGCGACGAGAATTGCCGGAACGCCGCAAACATCGGCGGCGAGACGCGCAGCATTGAGCTTTTCTATAAATTCCCGCGTGGGCACAACGACTTTGCCGCCAAGATGTCCGCACTTTTTCGCCGAGGAAAGCTGATCTTCGAAATGCACTCCTGCCGCGCCAGCTTCGATCATCGATTTCATCAGCTCGTAGGCATTGAGCGAGCCTCCAAAGCCGGCCTCGGCGTCGGCGACGATTGGCGCGAACCACTGCGTTCCCTTGCGGCCTTCGACGCTGTCAATTTGATCGGCGCGCTGGAGAGCCCGATTGATGCGCCTGACGAGTTCGGGTGCGCTGTTGCTCGGATATAGACTTTGATCGGGATAAACATCGCCGGCCGTGTTGTTGTCCGCAGCCACTTGCCAGCCGCTGGCATAAATCGCCTGGAGACCTGCCTGGACCATCTCAATTGCCTGATTGCCGGTGATGGCGCCGAGCGCGTTGACGTAAGGCTCGGTGTGCATGAGATTCCAAAGACGATCGGCGCCCATACGCGCGAGGGTGTGTTCGATGCGCACGGAGCCGCGCAGACCGAGAACTTCGGCTTGGGAATAACGGCGAACGATTCCGGCCCAGCGCGATGATTCGGCGTGCAATGGTGATGAGGAGTTGCCGTCGAGGTCTGGGGCGGTGCGATCGTGTCCATTGGTTCCCTTCTTCGATGCGGTCATGTGTTGTCTCCTTTAAGGGTTCGTGGCTTGCAAGAATTCCGTTTTTCAGGCTGGAGTGAATTCACCGTGCGAAATGATCTGTTCGCTGATGCGACGCGCTTCGCGAAGGCTCGCGGCAGCTTGAGGCGAAGCGTCTGGCGGAAGTTCACGCAGCAGGCGTTCTAGTTCGGCGTCGAAAAGCGAAGTGATGAACTCGGATGTGTGAGGAACCGCTGCGCCCTGGTCGTCGAGAATCTTGACGCGGTCGGAATGGCGAATGCGCTGCGCGATCATCAGGCGGTAGATGCGATCCGTGGCCAGATCTTCCATATAGCCGTCGAGCAGGCTGGCGCCGCGGCCATTGAGCACGCCATTGCGATAGCGGATCACCGTGCGAACGGCGGCGCGAGTTCCTGCAACGGTGCGCTTGCCTACTCCGGAGGGCAGCGGGCGGAGATCGGGATGCTTGTCGCTCCGAGCGAGGCCCGCCTCGAGTTGATTGGGCTCGGGGAATTGCGAGACGGCGATTTCGTTCTGATCGGGATGGCCGGTCCACGCGCCATCCATCCCGCAAAGAGCTTCGTTCTTTTTATCCTGAGCGAGAACCGCCAGCGCGCGGCTGTTGAGATCCGGATCCTCGCGGCTGGGATAAAGCGCGGTCATGCCGCCGATCGCGAGCATTCCATGCTGATGGCAGATCGCGGGCATCAACTCGCGCAGATTCTGGAAGAAGGCGACGTCGTGAGGAATCGTATTGCGATCCGGCAAAACCCATGCGGGATCGTGAAGATTGAAGTGAATCAGGCTGGCCATGTAATCCCAGCGGCCCAGATTCAACCCCAGAATGTGATCGCGCAGGTTGTAAGCAAATTCCTCCATTTGATACGCGAGCGGGTGCGATTCGACAAGCGCCATGCACTTGAAGGCGTCGGGCGGAAGTCCCTTGGCGCGCGCGGCAGCCTGAAAGAGATCGCGCCACCAAAGCGCTTCTTCGGCGGACTCCGACTTCGGAATATAGAAGGAAAGAGGATGCTTGAGGCGCGCGAAGTCGGCCTGAAACGCGATCATCGCGACGTCAAACAGCGGTGCGGGAATCATTTCGCCGGGAAAAATACCCGCCTGGTGAAGATGCAGGCCGCGAGGGCGCGTGAAGATGACGGTCTTGCCGGGGCGAATGCCGACAGTGCGATCCCGTTTGCAATCGAAATACGTGAGCCGGCCCGAGAGCGCCTGAAGAATATTTTCGATGCCGCGGGAAATGTGCTCCCAGTGATTCGCGGTGGAGTCTTCAAGATCGAGCATGACGCCGGGCGCGCCTGAATTCAGCATTTTGACGACAAGTTCGGAATCGTCCGCGGGCCCGGTCATTTGATTGCGTTGGTCGGCGCACCAGGCGGGAAGTTCGATACGCCAAGCTGTTGCGGTCGCGGGCTGCGGCGCAAGATAGTTCGGGCGGCGATCGAGAAGCGAAGCGGCAAGGGCGCGATCGCGCGAAGCGATGAGAATTTTCTGGCGCGGCGTGAGCGCTTCGTGCAGAGGAAGGAGAAACTCGATGAAACCCGGGGGCAGATCCCGCCGGGGATCAAAGCCCGGCGGAACGGAATTGACGGCCACGATTCGGCCCTCAGGAATCTGCGGAACGGGGATGGCTGAAGCCTGGCTAACGCCGAGCGCCATGACGCCTCCTTGTTTCGCGGCTGTTCACGTGTTCAATATGCTGAACATGTGTTCTCGCACGGTTCTTTGTACCGCCGCGGCGCGGTGGTCCGCAAGAGGCTGTTCAATAAGATGAACAGATATTCTATACTGGGTACATGGTACGAAGTGGAGGGGCCATCGCCGATTTGGAAAGCAGTCCGGCGATCGCCGTCGATCGCGCGCTCAACATTCTGGAGGCGGCCTCACAGCGGCGCGACGGCCTGACAAACTCGGAGCTCAGCCGCCGGCTGGGCATCCCCAAGAGCTCGGCGAGCTACATTCTGCGCACGCTCGAGCGGCGCGGCTATCTGTGTCGCGACGCGGAAAGCGGACGATACAGGCTCGGGCTGAAGTTGATGAGCCTGGGAGGCGAAGCGCAGGCCAGTCTTGACCTGGCGGATGTTTCCCTGCCCTTCATGAGGGCGCTGGTGGAACGAGTGGCCCTGACCTGCCATCTTGCCGTTCTGGATCACGGCGAGGC
>DASPVY010000168.1:0-7598 GCA_035622115.1 Candidatus Acidiferrales bacterium | reverse complement strand
ATGCATGAAGTAGGAAATGATGAGCGCGCTCTTGATGAGCGAGAGGCCGACAAGGATGGTCAGCATCAGCGCGGGATGGAGCCGCAAGTACGCGAGGAACACTTCAATCGCCGTCAAGAGCAGGAGCCAGAACCAAACCTGCATGAACAATTTGGTGCTGCCGACCGGGTGATCGTGCTCGTTCGCCTCGATCGCGGCATCGTATGCACTCATTCCAAGCTCCTATCCCTTGAGGTTCACCGACATCAAGTACACCATCGGGAAAATGAACATCCAGACCAAATCGACGAAGTGCCAGTAGAGGCCGCTAACCTCGACATCAATCGGTTGGAACTTTCCTTTGCCGAAGCCCCAGGCGATCACCGCGAGATAACCAACGCCGATGGTCACGTGGAGCATATGCAAGCCGGTTAAACCGAAAAACGTGCCGCCGAATAGAGGCACGCCCCAGGGATTCGACCAGGCGGTCACGTGCTCCTGAGTGATGAGCGTGTACCACTCGGTGGCGTGAATCAAGACGAAGAGAACGCCGAAAAGCATCGTCCAGCCGAGGTAACGCAGGGTCTTCTTGCGGTCGCCGCGATGAGCGGCCGCAACGCCCAGCACCATGGTCAAGCTGCTGCTGAGGAGAATGAGCGTCATCAGCGTGGATTTCGCAATCGCCGGCCAGATCTCAAACGGGCGCGGCCAATCCGGATTCGCCAGCCGCACGTAGGCGTAGGCCACGAGCATGGCTGAAAAGGTGAGCGAGTCCGAGATGATGAAAAGCCACATCCCGAGCTTTTTCGAGTTGATCGCGAAGGGCGATGCGCCGCCCGACCACGAGGTTGCGACAATCCCTTCTGTTTCGCCGTGACTCAAGTCTCACCGTCCCAGGAGCAAGAGTAAAAAGATGAATACCCAGAGCCCGTCCATGAAGTGCCAGTACATCGCCGCGACCGTCGTAGCCGTGCTTTGAGCCAATTTATGCAGCGGCATCACGGCAACCCAGAACAGCGCGATCACCCCGCCGAGAAGGTGCAATCCGTGGGCGGCGGTGAAGACATAGAAAAAGCTGCTGCTCGGGTTGGTCGCGAGGAAAACGCCAGCCTTGTGGAGCTGCAGCCACGCAATCACCTGCCCTACGAGGAACAAAAATCCAAGCGCCGTCGAAACCAGCCACCAATGCCTAAAGCCCGGCTGATCGCCGGACTGGAGGAGCTTGCGGGAGCGAGACAGCGTGAAACTACTGAAGATGAGCACGGCGGTGTTGAGCCAGAGGATTCGGGGCACCTCGAGAGGCCGCCAATCGTTGGCAGCGCCTTTGCGGACGATGTACGCGCTGACCAGCGCCATGAAGAACATCAGAATGGCGCCCAGTGCAACGGTCATGCCGGTCACATAAGTCCGCTGAGGAACCGCGTTGCCGCCCGCGCCGCCATCCCGGCCGTCGCCACCACCTCCGCCGGGAGGCTTGCCGCCTCCTCCGCGCCCGGTCTTACGGCCGGTACGTATGATTTCTATATCTTCGGTGACGCCAACAGTTGGCATGTTGTTTCTCTACTTCGTCCTCTGAACCTGCTCGGGCGCAACGTTCTGGGGCACAAAATCCTCTACGACGCCGGGGACGCTGAATTCGTAGGGCCCGCGATACACGCTTGGATAGTGACCCGCAAAATTATCGTGCGGAGGCGGGGTCGCGGTGGTCCATTCGAGCGTTGTTGCGTTCCATGGGTTGTCGGACGCCTTCGCTCCAAATTTCAGACTCCAGAAGAAGTTAAATAGAAACACGAGCTGAACCGCGGCCGTGACGAAAGCCGCAATCGAAATGAAAACATGCAAGGGCTGCAGCGCCGCCAGATATTGGACGCCGCCGCTCAGATAATCGGAATAGCGCCGGATTCCGCCGGCAATTCCGAGGAAGTGCATGGGCATGAAGATGCAGTAAGCGCCGGCAAATGTGACCCAGAAGTGCAGTTTCCCGAGCCCTTCACTCAGCGATCTGCCGAACATCTTGGGATACCAGAAATAAGTGGCTGCGAAAATTCCAAAGATGGCAGCGACGCCCATCACCAGGTGAAAGTGAGCAACCACGTAATACGTGGCGTGCAGCCGGTTATCCACGGCCGGCTGCGCCAGGAATAATCCAGAAAGGCCGCCGCTCACGAAGAGCGATACAAATCCCAGCGCAAAGAGCATCGGCGTCTTCAATTGAATCTTGCCGCCCCAAAGCGTCCCAAGCCAGTTGAAGGTTTTGATGGCCGAGGGCACGCCGATAGACATCGTCAGCACCGAAAATGCAAAGCCGGAGTAAGGGCTCATTCCACTGACAAACATGTGGTGGCCCCAGACCATGAAGCCCAGGAAGCCGATTGCGCTCATGGCGTAGGCCATCGCGCGATACCCGTAGATGGGCTTTCGGGAGAATGTGGAGAGCACGTGCGACGCGACGCCCATGCCGGGCAGGATGGCGATATAGACTTCGGGATGGCCAAAGAACCAAAAGAGATGCTGCCAGAGGATGGGAGAGCCGCCTTTGTGAGTCAGCAACGTGTCGCTGACAATTTCGTTGGCGGGAACGAAAAAGCTGGTTCCGGCCGACCGATCGAGAATCAGCAGGACGCCCGCGGCAAGGAGAACGCCGAATGCGAGCAAGCCGAGAATCGCGGTGATGAACCAGGCCCAAACGGTCAGCGGCATGCGCATCATCGACATTCCGGGAGCGCGGAGATCAATCGTCGTAGCGATGAAGTTCAGCGCGCCCATCAGCGAGGCCAGGCAGAAGAGCGCGATGCTGATGATCCAGCATGTTTGTCCCCAGCCTTCACCGGGACCCGTAATCTCTCCCAGACCGCTCAACGGGGCATAAGCGGTCCAACCGCTGATTGGCGAGCCGCCGGGCACGAAGAACGCCGCAATCAGCGCGACAAACGCCAGAAACGTGACCCAAAACGAGAGCATGTTGATGTGCGGAAAGGCCATGTCTGCCGCGCCAATCTGAATGGGAAGGAAATAATTTCCGAACCCAGCCTGCGGCGCGGTGGTCAGAACGAAGAAAACCATAATCGTGCCGTGCATGGTCATCAGCGCAAGATACTGTTCGGGCGTCATCAGACCCCCGGAAACCGGCAAGTGCATGTTGGGATAGGCTAGATGCAGGCGCATGAGAACAGAGAGCACGATGCCGACGGTCACGGAGACGAGCGCGAGCAGATAATATTGGATGCCGATTACCTTATGGTCCACGCTGAAGATGTATTTGCTGATGAAACCGGTCGGCGCATGCGAAACGTGTGCCGATTCAGCATGAGAACTCATTCACGGCCTCCTGACTGACGAAGCGTTTTCATTGACCAGCCGCCGGCTGCTCTTGTTGTTTCAAGAAATCCTTGTACTCCTGCTCGGTTACGACGTTGAGGTCGCTGCGCATGTGGTAGTGGCCGAGGCCGCAGAGTTGCGTGCATACGATCTCGAACTTTCCGGTCTGAGTTGCAGTGAAGTGAATGGGAATCACCATCCCCGGCACGGCGTCCTGCTGCAAACGGAGCTCACGGACGTAAAAATTGTGAATCACATCCTGAGAGCGCAGCTCGAGTTCGACCTGATGGTTCACCGGCACGGTCAGAGTCGGCACGACGATGTCGTCCTTGGCCGCCGGATCGTTCAGGTCCAGCCCCAGCGGGTTGCCAGACGATGCGCTGACAAGCTTCGGATCAAGCCGCCCGAATTTGCCATCCGGTCCGGGATATCGGAAATTGAAAGCGAACTGGTTTTCGGTGACTTCCACTTTGATTGCATCCATCGACGCCGGCTCGAAGCGCGTTTCCGCCCAGGCCCTGCGGCCCATAATGCCCACACCGATAAACACGATGATGGTTGCCGAGGTCCAGAGCATCTCCAGCGTATTGCTGCCGCGGGTGAAGGTAGCCCGCTGCCCGTGGTCACGGAACCGGAAAATCGCGTAGGCCAGTCCGAGCTGCGAGAGGATGAAGACGACGGCGGTCATGTAGAGCGTGAGGTCGTATTGGCGGTCGATCAAAACTCCGTTCGCTGTGATGGAAGGCGGCGCGGGATACAGATTCGCCGCAAAGACGTAGACCGTCGCCGCGACCATGATCGCGATCAGGAGAGACAGCAGTCCGGCCGTCGCCGCCGAACCTTTGTTGCCAGCCCGATTGTGCATTGGCATCGCCCCCAAACGTGCGTTTACCCGCATTCAGGAAAGGCGTAATCGAATCTGATTTCCAGAAGACTGCGTATCATATCCGACTGCACCCGAATTTCAACAAAATCGTGGCGAATTTTGTGTCTGAGTGGACGCGCCCAAACGTCTTGACTTCTCGGGGGACGCGACACAGACTCCCGCTGAAATAAGCCAAGAATCGTCGATGCGGCGCGGCGTCTTCCGGCTTCGCGTTTCGCGTTTCTTGAAGGCGTCAGGAGGCTCGAAATGAAAGCAGTTCGCGTATCCAGTCTCATTTTTTGCGGAATCGCCGTGTATCTGGCGTTTGCGGGGCACGAGCGTCTGACGCGCGCGGCCAATCCCGACGCCGCATCGCAGGCGCAGCCGGGCTTCGTACTCGTCGCGCACGGCGGCGCAGGCTCGTACGACCACATGACGCCTGAAATGATTGAAGCGCGACGCGCGGCGATGGTCAAGGCGATCCGCGCTGGATACGGCATCCTCGCTGGTGGCGGCAAGAGCCTCGATGCCGTGGAAGCCACGATTCGCGTGATGGAGGATTCGGGCCTGTTCGACGCCGGACGCGGGGCGTATTACACGCGCGAAGGCGTTGCGGAGCTCGACGCCTCGTTAATGGACGGCAAGACACTCGCAGTCGGTTCGGTGGCGTCCGTGAAGCACATTGCCAACCCGATCCATTTGGCGCGGCTGATAATGGAACAGACGCCGCACGTAATGCTGGTCGGAGCGGGCGCTGAGGAATTCGCGCGGTCGCAAGGGATCGAGCTGGTATCGCCGTTCTATTTCTACAACCAACGCATGTGGGAGATTTACGAGAAAGCGAAGTCGGAGGAGGAAAAAAAGAAAGCGATGGAGCCGGCGCGAGAGCAGGAGCACGGAACCGTTGGAGTTGTCGCGCTCGATCAGGCAGGAAATCTCGCCGCGGGAACTTCGACGGGCGGCACGAACATGAAGCTGCCGGGGCGCGTGGGGGATTCTCCGATCATCGGAGCCGGAACCTACGCGAATAATGAAAGCTGCGGAATTTCCGGAACGGGCGTCGGCGAGTTTTACATTCGCAATATCGTGGCGGCAGATATTTGTGAACGCGTGCGCTATTTGAAAGTTTCGCTCGATGAGGCGGCTGACGATGTAGTCATGAAGGAGCTGGTGCAGCAGAAAGCGGAAGGCGGCGTGATCGGACTGGACCCGCAAGGCAACGTGGTCACGACGTTCAACACGACGGGAATGATGAACGGCACGGTCCGGGCCGACGGGAAAATAATCATGAAAGGCTGGAGCAAGACTGCCGAACCGGTGATTGAGTCGGCAAAGGAGTGACGCAGCGAAGCGGTATGCAACGAACTGCACGGCGATACGCCGTAAACGCCGCTGGCTTCTTCAAAACGATCTCGGGCCAGCCGGGCGGCCGAAATGGCTTTGCGCGCATTCTTGCGGTCGAGGCGGCGCTGGGCCGCGCTCAAGGGCTCGCCGCACACGAAGCAGCAATCGGAGCGCGCCGGTGAGACACAAAGTGCCCATTCGCCGCGCGTTGCTGAAAAAGCGGACGCACGATCTTCCGAGCAGCGGCCGCGAAAACATGCTGCGGCTCGATCTCAACGAAAATACGTCCGGCTGCTCGCCGCGCGTCCCGAAGGCGCTGGCCCGCCTCTCTCCGACGACGATCGCGATGTACCCAGAGTACGAGAAGCCCGCGAAAAAAATCGCGCGCTATTTCGGCGTGAAGCGGGAAGAAATGATTTTGTGCAACGGCGCCGACGACAGTCTCCGGCTGTTCTTCGATGGCTTCGTCGACGCGGGCACGACCGTGCTCATCTGCGATCCGACATTTCCGATGTACCGCTTTTACGCAGAGAATTTTGGCGCCAGGATTCACGCATTGCGATACCCGGAGGATATGTCGTTCCCGCTGGCCGAGTTTCTGGCGGCGCTGCGCCACAAGCCGCGCCTGGCGATTGTCGCGAATCCGAATAATCCCACGGGGACGCTCCTCGACCAACACAAGCTGACTCGCATCGCTGAAGCCGCGACGGAGACGGCAATCGTGATCGACGAGGCATACGCCGATTTTTCCGGTGTGACGGTAATCCCGTGGTTTCGGCGGTTTCCCCACTTGTTCGCGGTGCGCACGTTCTCAAAAGCCGCGGGGCTCGCGGCCTTGCGATTGGGGTGCGTCCTGGGCAACGCAAAACCCATATCAGTTCTTCGGGCAGCGATGCCGCCCTACGCCGTGAATCTAGCAGCGCTTGTTGCGGCCGAAGCAGCGATCGCCGATCGAGGGGCGATTCATCGCTACGTCCAGAAAGTGAAGGCGCTGCGGATGCAGTTTGCGGAAGCGCTCGGCGCGATGGGCGTCCACGTCTACCCCAGCGCCGGGAATTTCATCCTCGCGGATTTTGGCCCCTCGGGGCCGGCGCTCTTCCGCAAGCTCGAGCGGCGCGGAATTCTCGTTCGCGCGCGCACGCACGATATGGGACCCGGATTCGTGCGGATCACCATCGGCACGCACGCGGAGATGACGCGCCTCTTGCGCGAAATTCGAAGGAATCGCTGAACGCGAATGCCGCGGAGAATGCGCTGCCTTGCGCGTCACCCGACTCAATGTTAGTGTCACCAGCCGCGACATTTGAGCACCCCGGCGACTCACACCGAGAGCGAGCCCTGGCAAAGTGACTTCGTCCATTCTGGAATGGTTAAATTTAGCCGCCCGATGGTTCCACGTTTTTGCTGGAATTATGTGGGTCGGCCAAACTTACTACTTCACCTGGCTCGACGGCCAATTCGGAAAACTTGAGAAAGCCGCCGCGCGGCAGGGCGCACATCCTCAATTGTGGATGGTCCACAGCGGGGGCTTCTACACCGTTGAAAAACAAAAGTCGCTCGGCGTCTCGCCCAGCCAGATTCACTGGTTTCGTTGGGAAGCTCTGATGACGTGGGTGAGCGGCATGGTCCTGCTGATTCTGATTTACTACGCGGGCGGCGCACTCATCGATCGCGACGTTGCGGATATTTCTGCGGGCGCCGACACGATCATCGGATTGGCAGTGCTGGCACTCGGGTGGCTCGTCTACGATTTCGCGGCGCGCTCGCCGCTCGGTAAATCAGAAAGGGCGTTTGCCGTGTTTTCGATTGTCGCGATTGCGGCGCTCGCGTGGGGGTTGTCCCACATATTCAGCGGTCGCGGCGCATATATCCACGTGGGCGCGCTTCTCGGCACGATCATGACGTTAAACGTCTGGATGCGGATCCTGCCGAACCAGCGAAAAATGATTGCCGCCGCTGAATCAGGAACGAGTCTGGATCAAAAACTCAGCGCGCAGGCCAAGCTGCGTTCCAAGCACAATACCTACATGGCCGTGCCCGTCGTCTTCATCATGATCAGCAATCACTTCCCGGTCGCGACCTACGGCAACAC
>DASPVY010000167.1:0-4883 GCA_035622115.1 Candidatus Acidiferrales bacterium | reverse complement strand
GGAGTTGCCTCTGTCAATCATCCGAGCGATATTCCAATTCGCAATCTGACCTACGCATAGCAAATTCGAGAGAGACACCAGCCGTAGAAGCCCGCTGGCCCACCCCGGCGGGCTTTATTTTTTCTGGTTCGTGTTCCATGCGGATCGCGCCCCCGCGACGAATTACGGCTTGGTTGGGGTCGAACGACTGGCGGCTTCAACGAGCCTTTGTACCGGAGCCGCGACCGCGAGCAGCAAATCAGCTTGGGGCTGCTTCGCTTCTTCGATTGCCACAATTTGCTGTGATTTCCAATCGGCCGGTGGGGCTTCGGCCCTGTCCAAATAATCGATCGCTTGCGAGCCCGCCGCGCCAAGCGACGCCAAATCGCGCGACAACGGCTCGACCGGTTTCAGTAGGAAAGAATTCTGCAGGAGTGGTTCGAGCCGGGCGTCGTTATCTCGCCACATCACCAGCAGCGCGCGAATTTGACTTTCGGCAACGCGGTCATGGAATTGGCGGACGATAAAAGTATCCACGGCAGCGGAAAATTTTCGCGCGATATCGCTCTCCGGCGCTACGGCGTCCACGAGGCGGTTCAACGGTTGGTCGCTCTTCAGCGCGATGCCGGCAGCCATGGCCGCTTCTTCGCGCCCATAGTCCTTCATGGGCTCAAGAACGTCAGCAAGGACAGCGAGCGATGACACATCACTCGAGCCCGCCATGCGCCGGAGCATCGCGTTCAACCCCGTGCGGTGCGTCAGCCCAAGGCGCTCGAGCCGCCAACTCACTTCCTGGCTGCGCCGGTACATCGATTCCGTGTCCGAGACATTTTGCGGCGACCATAAACGCTCGGCGATCGCGGCCGTCCGCGGCCAAATCCGCGAATCAATGTTTTCGCTGGAAACGTATTCGGACCACATGCAGGCTTCGCCGCCAAGCACCATCGTTTGCTGTTGGGGCGTCAGAACCGCCGCATCGCCGCCGAGTGGATCGTTCGCGTAGTGCTCGCCGGCCGGCCACATCAAATCGAGATAATACCCGTAGGAAAGCAGGCTGCGGAATCCCTGACGCGCTGCATCGGCGAGCGTCTCCTGCCCGTGCCACGATTGGACGACGGCATTTTTCGGCAGGTTAGGCGCAAGGATTTCCTCCCAGCCGATCATGAGCTTGCCGTGCTTGCTTACAATTTTCTGAATGCGCGCGTTGAAGTACGCCTGGAGCGCATGATTGTCGGCGATGTTGTGCGCCTCCATGAAAGCCTGAATTTTCTGATTAGCGTCCCACTGCTTTCCGTTTACTTCGTCGCCGCCGATGTGAAAGTAAGGGTCGGGAAAGAGGCGGCTCATTTCGCCGATGAATCGGTCAAGAAATTTGTAGGTTGTTTCTTTTGTGGGATCCATCGCCGGATCGAAAATCCCCCATTCGCGGTCAAGCTGATACGGCCCTGGCGCGCTTGCCAGTTCGGGATAACCGACGAACCACGACGTGCTGTGGCCGGGCATGTCGAATTCCGGGACGACGCGTATTCCGCGGTCCCGAGCGTAGTCGATCAGCTCGCGCGCTTCCGCTTGCGTGTAAAAAAAACCGTCCGAGCCCAGCTCGTGCAACTTCGGATACACCCTGCTTTCGATGCGGAAGCCCTGATTTTCAGAGAGATGCCAGTGAAACACGTTCATCTTCAGCGCGGCCATGCCATCAAGATTTCGTTTCAGAACGTCGAGCGGAATGAAATGGCGGGATACATCAATGAAGAGACCGCGCCACAGGAAGCGCGGCCGATCGTCGATTCGCACCGTAGGGACCGCGAAGCCTTCCGGCGTGACGCGGATAAGCTGAAGAAACGTTTCCAGGCCTCGCATGATGCCAAGCGGGTTCGGCGCAGCGAGCTGCGCGCCATTCGAGGTGATTTCCAGAACGTAGCTTTCGTCTTCGTCAACGTCCTGCACGGCATTGCTCGAGCGGTCCGCATGAATCACGAGTGTCGCCCGCGCCGCCGATTCCGCAACGCGCGGCGCAAAAGCCATTCCCGTTTCGCGCGAAACAGAACGGAGAAATCGTTGCACGGCGCGATCGAGCCGCGCTTCATCATGGCCAGCGATCGCGACTGAAAATGATTGCTGAATCACAAGCTGGCCCGAGCCAACCTGAATGCTTGCCGGGATGGGCATGAGGTCGAGCGAATCTGGCGGAAGCTGAGTTCGCAGCGGGATCGTGAAGCCGGAAGCGATGCAGAAGACCAATGCTACCGCGAGAATGCGCATGCCTGGGCCGCATCGCCGAATGCGCCCGAAACGCCGTGGGACTATGCAGAGGATATTACCGGCCCTCAATTCGCTCCAACTCGGTTCCTGCGGCCACCCTGCACGTGGAATTACAGTTCGCGCAGTTGCGCCGCGATCGGCCGCAGCGCCGCTCGAATTGCGGGCGGAACGCCGCCGACAAATCCCATCAATAGCGCGAACGCAATTCCGACGCCGAGCAGCATCGGCGTGACGAGAAACGCGAAAGCCACGTGCGAAAACGTCTGGAAATTCATGGCCCCGGTCGTAAAGCCATTCAGCGGAAGCACTGCGAGGCATCCAATTGCGCCGCCAATGAATGCAATGAACAGCGCCTCGAAGATGAACGACATAATCACGCTACCCGCTCCGAATCCGAGGGCGCGCATCGTCGCGATTTCGCGCGAGCGCTCCGACACGGCCGAATACATCGTGTTCAGTGCTCCGAAAACTGCGCCTACGCCCATCACCAGCGCCACGACGCCGCCGAGAAACGTGATCAGCGTCGTCAGCGCACGCGATTGCTTGTCGTAGTAATCCAC
This sequence comes from Candidatus Acidiferrales bacterium, assembly GCA_035622115.1. Taxonomy (GTDB): domain Bacteria; phylum Acidobacteriota; class Terriglobia; order Acidiferrales; family UBA7541; genus Palsa-147. Next base: position 2,082 of record DASPVY010000167.1, on the reverse strand, counting down.
TTCGCGCTCCACCTGAACGCTCATCCGCGGGTCGGAAGTGAGCGCGTCCTTGAACGAAGCGAGCGCCCCCGGAGAAGTCAGATGCACCGTGACGGACTGAAAAACGTCTTCCGGCCGTTTGAACGTCTGATTCAATACGCGCGAATCGCACCACACTTCCGAATCGAATGCGCTGCCGCCGGCGTCGAAAACTCCAACTACGCTCCAATTCGCACCGCCCAGTCGAAGCGTGTCCCCGAGATCGAGTCCAAGGTAAGTGTGTGACACGTTGCGACCGACGACGAGCTCGTTGAGTCCCGGCTGAAAAAATCTGCCCGCGATCATCTTGATGTTCTTACGGACCTCGAGAACCTTGGGCGACACACCGCGGACTTGTACGTTCGCGTCGGTTCCCGTCGAACGCATCGGAATTCCTACGACGACGACCACTTCCGGCGACACCAACGGGCCATTCTGTCCTCGCGCGACTCCCACCGTATCTTCAATCACGCGCTCCTGAGGAAGCATCACAGCACTATTCATTTCGGACGATGACCCAGCTCGGCTGACGATCGCGTTGTCCGGCGCGCCCGACGACACCAGGGTCGTTTTGAATCCCTTGGCGAGTGCGAGCATGGCGATGAACACGCCAACTGTGCCGGCCACGCCGAGGATTGCGACGACGGTCGAAGTCCAGCGCGCGCGCACGCTGCGAATGTTGTAGATAAGAGGAATCGCCACGCCTCATACCCTCCGGAGCGCGTCCACGACGCGCAGCCGCATCGCGGCGATCGCCGGTAGTATGCCCGCGATAATCCCGACCGCGAGCGCCAGTGCAGTACCGACGACGATGGACTTTGCCGGCAGATAAAAGAAAGGCAGGAATCCTCCGGTCGGGTCTCCCCCCAAGGTCCACAGTTTCGCGAGCGTCAGTCCGATGCCGCCGCCAATCAGCGCCACGAGCAGCGACTCGATCAGCACGAAGGCCATCACAAAAATGTCCGAGAATCCCACGGCCTTCAGCACCGCCAGCTCCGAAGTTCGTTCACGCACCGCGATGGCCATCGTGTTTCCTGTGACGAGCAGCAACGTGAAGAAAACCACGCCGCCGATTGACAAAATCAGAAATTCGATATTCCCCATTTGCTTTACCCAAGATTCGCCGAACGCTTTTTCCGTATCGGTCTTCGTCTCATAGGGAGAGTTTGCAAACTCGTCGTCAATCGCTTTTACCAATTTGGCAGAATCGCCAGGATTGGACACGCGCACGATATACCAGCCGACAAGTCCCTTTTGTATGGCTGCCTCATCAAGCCGCTTCCAGTGGAACCAGAATTGAGTTGTGTCATCCTGCACTCGCGAGCCGTAATAAATTCCGCGGATATTGAACTCCCAGTTGCCCGGGTAAATGGTGCCGATCATCGGGACTCGGTCGCCAACCTTCCAACCGTATTTCTTGGCCGTCTTCTCGCCGACAATCGCGCCCTCACGATCGGCCATGAAGGCAGCCCACTGGTCGTCGGCGATTTTGAATTCCGGATACATCTTGCGATAGCTGTCTTCGTCGACCGCAAATTCCGCAATGAAATTCTTGGGATCCTGATAGACGCCGCCGAACCAGTTGGAGTACGTCACTTCCTTCACGCCCGGCGTCGTGACGAGCCGGTCGCGATACGAGAGCGGGAGAGATTCAATAATCGACACTTTGTTAATTACGAACAGCCGGTCGACGCCCACAATGTCCGCGCTCACGCTGAACGCGCCGCGCACGATGGCCAGCAGGCCGAAGAGAAACAACGCGACGATGAAAGATCCAATCGTCAGCGCCGTACGAACTTTCTTGCGGAGTAAATTCGCGACTAACAAGTGAAAGTATTTCACGCGCGCACTCCCGCCGCTGCGCCTTCGACAAGAACACCCTTGTCGAGGTGCAGTGTGACGTTGGCGCGCTCTGCGACGCGCGGATCATGCGTGACCAGCAGCACCGTCTTGTGATATTCGCGCACCAGCCGCTCGATCAAATCCATGATTTCGTCGGCACTCTTGCGGTCAAGGTCGCCGGTCGGCTCATCGCACAGAAGAAACGTGGGGTCTGCGACGATC
>DASPVY010000166.1:0-4665 GCA_035622115.1 Candidatus Acidiferrales bacterium | reverse complement strand
TCGCATCGGCGCGGGCGCAAGCGGTAGGACCGGCGGGATGGTCCTCGCGGAGACGGCTGCGGGCGATCTACACGGACTCGGCGACGTCCTCGCCGGCTTCCCGAAAATTCTCGATGCGCTCGGCGTCGCGTGCGATCTTTCTCTCGGTGGCGCGTGGGAAGTCGGCCGCCACGGCGGGAGGAGATCTTCGCCGATCGTGTGGAACGATTCGGGAACGCTGCGGGTGGTCAACGAAGTTCCCGGCGGCTCGCTCGATCCCGGAAAACTCGTGAGCGGGCTCGCGAGCGCTGCCCAGGAGCGCGGCGCGCTGATTTTTGAGAAGCGTCCGGTCGAACGGGTGATTTGGGCGAAGACGCCCGAACTGAAGCTGGCACCCGGCGCCTTGCGCGCCGGGAAAATTCTTTTTGCGACCAACGCGCTCTCGCTCGCGCTCACCGGCCTCCAGGACGCTCATCCGCGATTGACGCTTGCGGCGCTCTCCGAGCCCCTGAGCGATCGGCTTCTTGAGGAGATCGGCCTGGGCGAACGCAAGCCTTTCTATACCGTGGATCTGCCTTATCTCTGGATGCGCCTTCGGCAGGACAATTCGATCGTGTGGGGCGCGGGGCTGGTCAGCGCGCCGGACTCGCGCCATCTCGAGCGCGTGAATATCCGCGGACGTGAAAGCACGCGCATGTTTGAATCTCTCGAGAGGCGAATTCGGCAGATGCACCCGGCGCTCGCCAAGATCCGCTTCACGCGCCGCTGGGGCGGGCCGATTCTCTTTCGCGACGACTGGAAGCCCGTTTTCAGTTGGCACCCGGCGAGCTCCAACGCCATCGTCCTCGGCGCCTTCGCGGGTCATGGCGTGGCGCTCTCGAGCTATCTCGGCGCGTGGGCCGCGGAAGCTTTGCTCGGACAGCGCGAATTGCCGCGCTGGGGCGCGCTCGCCCATTCCCGACGCTAGCTGGTTTCTCGTTCATAAGAATGGGTAGTTGACGGATACGAGAAATCTAGTGTATCATAAGCCAGAATGTAAGTTCCGAGCTACCGCACCTTATGGAGGAGTGGATTTGGATTCCGACCAGTTTAAAACTATAGCAAAGCGTTTGGACGTGATAATTAGCCTCCTTTTGCAGTCGGTCGAGGTTGACGGGAGAAAGCTTTCACTGCGTAGCCAGATTAAGCACCTGAGCGAAATGGGACTTCGACCCATCGAGATTGCTGGCGTTCTGGGCAAGAACCCGGGTTACATCAACAAGGAACTCGTCGCAATAAGGAGAGAATCGTAGTGGCCAAAAAGAGGCGTAAACCGACTGATAACGACAAACTGGTAGCACTGCTTCAAGACCTGCTCATTGCTACACTCGGGCGCGCCGGCGTGCCGCAGCTTGAAATTCGGTCAATCGTGGGGGTAGACGTGGTTCGAGTAAATCGAATCGTCAGGCACATGAAGATACGAAAGGGGTAGACGTGGAAGAGGATGCGAGAAAAACTCAACTATTAGAAAACCTTGTTTCGCTAACCGAAACCCAAATCATTTTATCAGCCCTTCACGCGGGAATAAGCGTGTCGCGAGTTCGTGAGCTTTTGGGGGTTGACGTAAATCGCGTTACAAAGGTTTCCAAGATTCTCAGGACAGCGAAGCGGCGCTCGGGCGTTTCTTAACATTCGCCGCTACAACTAAACTCTAGCGAACCATGAATAGGTCTCACTCTCCGCAGGCTGTTACCGATATCAGGTCTAACCCCAACGACCAGATTGCCCACGCGGTGCGCCTGCTGCAGCGATCGAAGCATCGCAGACTCGTCTTCGCTGCCATCTATCGCGGTAAGAAACAATTCAAAATGGCTCGGGCGATCGCGAAAGAGGTGGGACTCGAGGAGATTCGGGTGCTGCAAGAAGGCAAAGTCCTAACCTCAAATCAAATCGCGATACCTCTTAAAGTGGAAGGCCTAACCGCTTTTCAAAAGGATACATTCTTCTCGAATCACAAGGATCGAATACTACGGATGGCGCAAAATCCATCGAGCCTTAAAACGTTTCCGACAAAAACCAACCCGACAAATCACCGTGGTGCGCAGCGCACGATTCGATTGGCCCGGAATCAGGTCCGTGTGAGACGGCTGACGATAGAGGACGTCGATAGTTTTCGAAAGGTGAGGCGGTTTCACTCGGCCGAGATTGCTCACCGTCCAGTTCGAGAGAAGTGGTTTAAAGAGGGAATTCAACGCATTTTGGGTGAACCCGGGAAGTTCCAAGACTGGGGCGGAGAACGAAGCGATCTCTATTCCACCCGCCTTCGTTTTGCTGGGCGAAGGGTGCACGCCGCGTTTGGATTCAAAGGTAAAGGGCAGCGCGGAATTCTCACGCTTCGCCGGATGGGGAAAAATGGCGACCAGGTGTATCGCTTGTTTCAAGAACCCGCTCAAGCTTTCTTCGTTCAATACTGGGGGCAAATCCAAAGTGCAATTCTGCTCTTAATGGAACAGCTGGCGATAGCGAGGTCGGCCACAACCGGCGAGACGATTTACTTCGGTCAAATTGATGGCCGCGATACCCAAGCACTAATCGCTGCATATCGTTCAAAATTCCGCTGATATCTCAACATTCCGCGTTGGTCTCTCGTCGGCTAGCTCAAGCGTGCGCGCAGAGTCTCCGCGAATTTTTCAATCTCACTGAGCGGCACGACCGCAATTTTCTGCTCTTCGAACAGCCGCGCGACAAATTGGTGCCGTGAATTCGCGCTCGCCGGCTCCACTTCCGTCACGGCGGTGAATTCCGTCTGTGGCAGCCTCGCGCGAATGCATTCGGCCGTATACGCGAGCACCTTGGCCTGCGCGGGATCGCGCCCCAGCGAAACCGCGTGCAGGAATCCGCGCGTGCCGTTCGAGCGGTAGCCGTGATCGAGCCGCAGCGGATCGCCCGGCTGGGTGAATTCCTCGACGCGCACGCTCGGCATTTTCGGAAGCCGGTGCCGCCGGAACACGTCGTTCATCCGGGTGCGAATCCACGCGCGTGTGTTTTCGAGCATCCCCGCGTGGCCGGGAACGCGCGGCGCCGCTACGTGGGCGCGGTAAAGACGGTCGAGCTCGGCGTCGAAATCCTCGGCCAGCACTCCCTTCCGCGGGCTGAACTGAATCACGTTCGAGAGCGTGTCCTCGAGCTTTTCGAATGCGCCGGGGGCGGCCATCATGGCTTCGATTTCCGCAGGCAGGGCGCGCAGGATCGCTTCCTCGCTCCCTGGATGCAATCGCCGCACCCGCGCGATTTCGGCGGTCTCTTCCACCAGGCGCGCCTCGTGCCTTCGGCCCGCGGGGTCCTCGAGGATCACGCCGATATTGATCCACTCGTCGCGCACCAGATTCGGCGTGTACCGCAGTATCCGGTAACTCAGTGCTTTCAAATTGTCTTCAGCCATGATTCACGTCCAGTTCGGAAATGGGTTCAGCGAGGATTTCCAGGCCGAGCGGATCAGCTCGGGAACCAGCGTCCTCCGCCGGTAAAGCTGCTCGAGCAGGCGATAGAGCGCGTCCTGGTCGAAGCCGTACCACTCCGGCGGAATTTCGCTCGCGGCTTCGTCGAGCGTTTCTTCGCTGACCTTGGCGATGCGCTCGATCCACGGTTCGAACGCCTCCATGCCGCGCACGTTCTCGTAGACGCGCTGCCGGTTGTAGATGCCCCGAAGCGGGGCGTCGGGAAAACTCCATTCGCCCGCATTGAAGCAAAAGCCTTCGTCAATCATCGCCGCATGCAACCGCGGCGCCTCCTGTTTTCGTTCCCCGCGCGCCGGCGCGGCCCGGTAGAAAATCGCCTGCCGCCCGTTGGTGTTACAGGTCCATTTGTCGAAGGACATCATGCCGGCGAAGCAGTCAAGATTCTCAACCTCGCGGAGCTGTTCGTCGGGGAGAAAATCGTAGACCACGGTATCCGCCGGATCGCCCGGATAGCGCGAGCCGAACTGCCGCCCACAGACACACGTCTCGCGCCTGCGCCCGAGTTGCATGGCCAGATCGTCCGTGCGAGCGATCAGCTCGGCGTCCACGAGTACCACGTCGGCGCCTGCCACGGGCAGCCCTACTCTTGCAGCCAGCCGCGTTCCCAGCAAGTCGTTCGCCAGGACCCTGGTCCCCTGCGGATTGTTCTGAAATTTCACCACGTAATAGCTATCGTTTGCGCAGCGCATCAGATGCGATTGCGCTCCTCCGCGCATCCGCCGGATCTCTTCTACCGCCCGTTCCATTGGCGCACATGCTAGCGAGCGCCGGGAGCCGCGGCAAGGGAATCATTCTCAGTTTGGGAACGTAACGAAGTGGGACACAGTTCGCGTGCACGCGAACTCTCGTGGGAAATGCAAAGCCGCCGGAGCGGTCGTGCGACCCGCACTCCGGCGGCGGAAGAAATTCAGCCTATCTCTTTCTCTTCTTGCCCGCTTTAGCTTTTTTCTTTGGACGCGCCTTGGCTTTCTTCTTCGGCGCCTTCTTTGCTTTCTTAGCCTTCTTGACGGGCTTCGGCGCACGTCGGGCCTTCGGCTTGGCCGGCGGTGCCGGTGCGGCGGGTTCGCTCGCGGAACCTTCTTCCGGCTCTTCCTCGACGATCACAATCTCTTCGGTCTCTTCTTCAATGCCGTCTCCGCCCGCATCGTCGTCTTCTTCCTCTTCATAGCGCGGCAACTCTTCGCCGTCG
>DASPVY010000165.1:0-8152 GCA_035622115.1 Candidatus Acidiferrales bacterium | reverse complement strand
TGGCCTTGCACCGACGAAGTGCCGAAGGTTGGTCCGCCGCTTTGCAAATCAATCGAGCCCAGCGTGGCTTCGGAGTCGGTGCCGACGAAAACCGCTTGATTCGAATTGACGATGTAGGCGATTCCGAGGCGCGCGGTCCCTCCTGTAAATGAAACTCTTCCGTTCGGCAGGACGGAATACGAGCCGGCGGCGGGAACCGTCGAAGAAATTGTGCCGCCGTCGTTTTGATCGAAAGCTGTCGGCGTATCCGTGCCGCTCGTGGCGCCCGTCGAAGCAAGCGTCATCAGGCTCCCGAAAATACTCGAGTTTCCAGACGCCGACGTTCCCGTGCCACTCACCACGTAGTTGCCGGCGAGCGAAATGCCGGAGAAGGGGCTGCCGGTTTGAAGGTAAGCGACTCCTCCGGACGGAAATGAATCCGTCGTCGTGGTGTGGCCCGAAGAGCTCGTTGTGCTGGTCGTGGTGGCAACGAAAAAGGCTTCGGAGGGCGACACCAAGTAAATCGTGTAATTCTGCGTGTTCGGCGAAAAGAAAAGCGATGCCTCGCCGCGCCCTGCGGGGTTTATGGAGTTGAACTGTCCGTTGATGGCAAAATTCTGCATGAAGCCGTTGTCATTCTGGTCGGCCTCGCCGTCCGTCAGCGCCGAAGATCCATTGGCGTGAAACTCGCCGGCCACAACCGTGCGCTTCAGATTTTGATCGAATCCGAAGAAGCTGAAGGCGTACAACCCGTTGAACGCAGCGGCTGAAAACGCGACAGACGACTGTTTCACAAGAATGCCGGAGCCCCGGCTTCCGGTGTTATCGAATTCCAGGAATTGAGCGTTGCCCTCCGCGTCCAGAGCGAGCTGATAGGTTTGGATGATTTGCTGCCCGGATGGACCGGTCACGGTGAGAATCATCGAGCCGCGGCCGTCGGTGCCAATCGTGTAACTGCCCGTGAAGCTGAGATTCGTCAGCGCGCCATTCGAGTTGACATCCTCCACTCCTCCGGTAATTGCGCCGTTCCCGCTCGCGGTCATTTGGCCTGCGATAATTTCAGGAAAGGTCACCGCCGAATTGATCTTGCCGTATCCGCTGAACAGAAAGGCATACGGCCCGTTGAAGAGCTGGTATTCCTGAAGCACGTCCGAGTTTGCAGCGACCGCGATGCTGTAGTTCATCGAGACGGTCTTCGCCGGAACTTCCGAGTCCGTCACGCTGATCGTGAAATTCGAAGTTCCGGTCCGAATTGGCGTGCCCGTGATCGTGCCGTCCGTGGGATTGAGCGTGAGGCCCGGCGGCAAAAGTCCGGGACCGGAGTTCCACGTCAGCGGCGCCGCGCCACCGCTGGCCTGCACGACGGCCGTGTAGCCGATCGCGGTTGTGCCGCCTGGCAGCGACGTAGTTGTGATCGCCAGCGGCGGACCCGGATTGATTGTGAGACTGAATGATGCGATCGCCGTTTGGACCGGGATCGAATAGTCCTCAACCTCGACGGAGAAAGTTGTGGTTCCCGAGCTCAACGGCACGCCGGAAATTTCACCTGTTGTGTAAGGCGTCGTCGAGCCGGTCGACACCTGCGTCGTAAACGTCAAGCCGGCAGGGAGCGTTCCGATCAGAGTCCAGGTGAGCGGCGGAGTCCCACCGGTTGATGCAATCGAGGTGCTGTACTCCGAACCCACCACTCCTTCCGGCAACGGCGAAGTTGTGGATATCGCTAGAGGCGGCGGCGGGGCAATCGTGATCGTATAGGCCTGCGTCACTGACGCGGGCGGCGAGCCTGAGTCCGAAATCTTCAGCACGAACTGCGAACTGCCCGCAGCGCTTGGCGTGCCGGCAATGATTCCGCCGGCGCCGACGCTGATTCCCGCGGGCAAGCTTCCGGAAGCGATGCTGTAATTGAGGGGCGTCACGCCTCCCGTGACTGAAATTGTCTGCCGGTAAGAAATTCCATTCTCGCCGTTCGGGAGGGAGAGAGTGTTGACGATCATCGGAAGGACGACGGTAATCGTGGCCTTGACTGTCACGCTGGCAATCGCGGCCGAGGTGGCCTGCAAGGTGATTTTTTCCATTGCGACGAGGCCGGTCGGGGCGGTGTATGTCACGCCGAAGGGCGTATTGTTGGAAAGAGAGCCGCAGGACGGAATGTTGCAACTGTAAGGAGTTGTGGTCGTATCGTTGTAAATCTGCCAGACCACGCCGGAATTCGTGGAGTCGTTGGCCACGAGAACCGTGAAACTGAAGACGTTGCCCTCATCCAGCGACACGCTCGTCCGAGGCATCAACGTGAGTGCAATCGCGCCAACTGGGCTCGATCGATTGCAGCCGCCCGCGAAAAATATCGCGGCCAGAATGCAGGCGAGCATAGGAATCGCGGACAGCCGTCTCAGCAAGCTAGGTCGCACCTTTCGTTATGCTCCACCAGCCATTCGCGATTCACGCGCGCTAGTAGGGCCGAAATCCCCCGGGGATTCTGGGTGGCCGGGCTAGGTTTCCCCTTGCGTGGCAAGTGGGGACTCAGATCGCAAATCCGAGAAGAACGCGAACAGTTTGAATAGCAAAACGGGCTGGCAGTGTCAACGCGGTTCTCAGTTCCTCTCGCGACTGAAATGAATTCAGAAACGCCGGAGGTACAAGGCTGCTTTGACATCGACACCCCTGTATGCGTCTGGCATAATTTGGCGCTTCTTTTCAGGAGCGTGGATGCGTCTTGCCAAGCTGCTGTTGCCTGCGGTTCTCAGCGTCCTGATCATCGCGGCGCCCGCGATTTTGCGTGCGCAGATTCTGGAGGGTTCGCTGGCTGGAGTCGTCGTGGAATCGAGCGGGGGGCGCGTCGCCGGGGCGAAGATTTCGTTGGAGGAAATGGGGACCTCGCTCGAACGGAGTGCCGTAGCGGATTCGAGCGGCGCGTTTCGCGTCGACACCCTACGCCCGGGACACTATCGTCTCAAAGTGAGCGCCACCGGCTTCGAGGCCGCGACTTCCGATGTGGTTGTCGCGGTGAGTTCGGTGCGAAGCATTTCGGTGACGTTGAAGCCCGCAAAACTCGAGCAATCCGTCACGGTACAGGGAACGGCATCCTCCGTCACCACCGAGCCGGTTGACACTTCGACCGCCGTTCATGAAGCGACCATTTCGGAGCACGACCTCAGCACCATTCCACTCGCCGCGCGCAGCTTCGCCAATATCGCCTATCTTTCTCCGGGCACAGAGCCCGTGGAGCCTTCCGACCCGACCAAGGCGCGAATCACCGCCGTTTCCACCGGTGGAAGCTCGGGCCTGAATAACGAACTCTCCGTTGATGGCGGCGATGATTCCGACGATTACATCGGCGGATTTCTTCAGAATTTTTCACCAGACGACGTCCAGGAATTTGCGATCCGAACGGCGCAGGAAGATGCCGACACATCGCGGACTACCGGCGCATCCGTGGTGATCACCACCAAGCACGGGACGGATACCTGGCACGGCGGCGGCGCTTTCTACGAGAGGGCCGCGGCGTTGAACGCGCGCTTCCCGATTGATAATCCCGCCCCGAATCCGAAGCAGCCGTTCTCGCGCCAGAATTATGTGGGAACTCTCGGCGGGCCAATCGTCCACGGCAAGATTTGGTTCTTCTCCTCGATCGAAGCGGTCCATGAAGATGCCAGCATCGCGTACAGCGACGCCAGCCAGGCGCAATTTCAGGCGCTCGCCCAACTGGCGGCCGATGGCCTGATTCCTGGGGTGACGTCCATCGCGGTGCCCAGCAGCATTCCCGTGCCGTTTCGAGATTATTTGGGAACCACCCGGTTCGATTGGGCGCAGTCCGAGACTTCGCAGTGGTTCATGCGCGCGGCCGTGGACAATTACACCACCCACAATGCGCTCGTGCAGCAGGGAGCGCTGCCTTCGACCGGCGCGACCACGCACAATAACTATTTGAATATGGTGATCAGCAACCGCACCACGTTCAATCGAACCTGGCTCGGTTCGTTCGTGTTCGACGCCGGCGGGCTGCACCTAACCGAGGAACGCAATTCGCATCTGGGCTTTGCGCTCGCGTTTCCGTTCACTTCGACGTCCAGCACCGTCTCCGGTCTAGAAACCTTCGGCGACAACCAGTTCATCACGCCCATCACGGCGTTTCCAGTGCTTCGCAATCAGGAGAAATACCAATTTCGCTATGACGTCAGTCACGATACGGGCGCGCACGCGCCGCGCTTCGGCATCAGCTTCATTCACGAACCCGTCTTGAGCGGTGCGCTCGCGGCTACGCAAGAGACTCTGGTCACGTTTCCAGAAGATCCGACTTACTATCTGTCGAACCTCGCGCAATTCCCAATCGATTACGCGGCGGGAAGCGCCTTCACTCCAGCAGGGAACGGCAGCTTTTCGCAAGATGTCCAGCGGCTGGGTTTTTACGCCGAAGATTCCTGGCGCGCGACTCCGCGGCTCGTCGTCAATTACGGGCTCCGCTACGACACGACTTTCGGATTGTTCATCGCTTCGGGCCAAAGCCAGGCCGTGAATCCCGCGCTTCTCACTTTGAGCGCACTGCAAATTCCGCTCGTCAGCGGCACGCCACACGATTATCGCGGCCAGGTGGGCCCGCGACTGGGCATTGCCTATACTCCCGGCGGGATGACGAATACCGTCATTCGCGCGGGCTTCGGGCTATTCTTCAACGATCTCGCGCAGAACGGCTGGGTGAGCGCGTTTCAGGCCGTGAATCAGCCCGCGGGAACTTGCGCGCTCTCCGGCATTACGCTGGTGGGACCTTCGTGTTTGCCGTCAGCTGCTTCGGTTGGCCCGATCGGGAACGTCGCCGGATCGGGCGCGATCATCGACCCGCATTACCACACGCCCTACGCGCTGCAGGCTACGGCAGGTGTGGAGCATGCGTTCAATTCTCGTTGGCTCCTTTCCGCGGATTACACGCACGAAGAGGGCAACCACGCCTACCGCCGCTACCAATACCAGGCAGGGTTCACGCTGTTCTCGCCGCTTTTTCCACCGGATGTCACCGACCAGCGGAACAACGTGCCAAACATCACCGTCTTCCGCACCGACAATCGCTCGAGCTACAACGCGCTCTTGCTTCATCTGCAAGGCAGCGTGACACGCCGATTTGAATTGGTGGCCAATTACACGCTATCGCGCGCGGATACCTGGGGATGCGTGCTCGGCGAGCTATTTGATTACGTCAATGGCGTGTGCAACCCCCTGCACGCGTTCGGCCCCGGTGACTATGGCCCTTCGGGAGAAGATGTCCTCCACCGATTTGTCTTCGCGGGCACCGTTCATGTTCCAGGCGGCGTGGAGTTAACCACGCTCACGCAGGCGGAAAGCGGACGGCCGTTTACCTTGACGACCAGCGTGCCGGTTTTCGGAGTCGGCGATGACACTGATGACCGCGCCGTCGTGAATGGCTCGCCTGTGCCGCTCGACACGCTCCGCGGCACTCCCTACATTCAGGCCGACTTACGAATCAGCCGCCCAGTCACTTTCCGCGAGCGATACACGGTCACGCCATTCGTCGAACTGTTCAATATTTTCAATCGCAACAATCCCGGCGCGTTCTATGTAACGAACATCGCGGCACTGCCGGTGCCCCAGTCGCAAGTGCAGGCCGGAAATGTGACCGACCTGTGCACGAATGCGGCCTGCACTGCGACGACGCCGATTACCAGCCTCAACCAGTTGCGCGAGGCAAGCGGCGCGTTCGGCGATTTCTTCGGGCCCGGCACAACTGTCGGCATTCCCTTCACGGCGCAGCTGGGGATTCGCTTCGCCTTCTAGGGGGAAACCCCTGTACCTTCGTACGGCTGTTGGTTGACGCACGTGGGGTGCCCCGACAGTTGACTTGCGAGGGGGAGTATCGCACCATTCCACCTAGGTGGGACGATGGCTGGACTCGCCCAAACCCTGGACTGTGTAGTGGCATCCGCAAGAGGCTTGGAAGAGGTACGGAAACGCGACCTACGCGGTGGCGATATTATTGTTGTGACCACGCGAAATTCGCAATACACCATTTGGGTTCTCGACGGCCCGCACTACTGGGTCTGGGGCGGCTGGTTCGACTCGCAAAAAATGTCTCCCGTGAAAATGGCGATTAATGGCTGCACCTGGGGCGGGAGCGCCATTAAACAGGACATCGTCGCGGCCTGCGGGCTTCGCCTTGAGTTTGGCAACCGTGTGCTGACGACCCGCATTCGAAGCATCCGAGTGATCCGCGCGGCTGCCCACTTCTCGCTCAACTAACCAGACTGCTTTGACCGCTTAAGTCCGCGCCGTGGAAGCGGCTTGCCGCACGCTTGGTATTTCTCCTGGCATGCGACGAGATTTGGCACACGCCGCTGTCGCGCCGAGGATTCCAATTTCAATTTTCAGGCGAGCGCTACGAAACCGAGATATGCAGCGAAGACCAAGAATATGAATAGATCACTGACCAAAGCGATGTTCTGATTGAAACTCCTGCCTTTGTCCGTCACGTGCCGGATGCCGGCAATTCCATAGAAGATGGCTGCGATCAGGGCAACCGGCAGAACAAAACTGGGTTTGGCGAGAGACGTTATCCCGGCTACACCGGTCGCGAAATTCGCAACACCGAGCTCGCGCACAAGCGGCAACGCATCTTCGCTCTTGATATGGAATATTTCTTCGGCGGTGAAACGAGGCTGAAAAAACTGCCGTAGGCCGGCGAGGAAGAGCCTGATACCCGCGCTCCAAAACACGAACCATTTCCCCACGAGCAACATCAACGGCAAAGAGCTGTGGAGGCCGAAATATTCGATGGCCACCGAGCCGATCGGCAACACAACCATCAGTAGAAGAACAATCGAGAGATACATAAATTAGGCCGTGGAATATTGCCGCTTTGACGCCCGCCACCATAGCAGCGAAAAGTCTCTTTTTCAAATCGGAGCGAGCGGCGACTTCAAGATAAGCGGGCGCGCGGCCGCGCGCGCCAAAGCAGATACACGGGCACGCCGAGAAGGACGATTCCAGCGCCTTCTGCGGCCCCGCCCGGCCCCGCGATGATGGTATTGATTACCAGAATCGCCGCCGCCAGAACAAACAGCGCCGGGGTCCATGGATAGCCAGGAACGCGATAAGGCCGCTCAAGCCCGGGCTGGCGGCGGCGGTAGACAAAGATGCTGGCCGCCGCCAGGCCATAGAAAGCCCAGCTGGTAAAAATCACATACGTGAGTAGTTGCTGGAATGTACCCCAGCATGCGAGCACCGCGGCCCATATCCCGCCAGTTACAATCGCCGCAGCGGGAGTCCGGTATCGCGGATGTATTTCTGCCAAGCGGCGAAAGAAGAGACCCTCGGCAGCCATGGTATAAAAAACGCGCGGAGCGGTGAGCTGGATGCCATTGGCCGCGCTGAACACAGACACGAGAATTGCGAGCGCCACAAACTTAGCCATGTGCGGATTCCAGGCAGCGGCGATCGCGCTGGCCGCGATGGCATCTGACGCGGCGGCGGCCTTGGGCCCCAGCGCGGCCAAGTAACCGATGTTCGCGAGGATGTAAATGATCGCGAGAAAAATCATGCTAGCCGAAAATGCCCGCGGGAAATCCCGCTGAGGGTTCACCGCTTCCGCGGCGCTGAAGGTGGCGTACTGCCAGCCCTCGTAAGCCCACAGCGCCGCGATCATCGCCACTCCGAACGCAGAGAACAAAGAGCGGCTTGCGTGCGCGGGCCAGAAATCCTCGCCGAGTCTCATTCCGGCATAACCGCGTCCCAGCACCAACAGCACCGCGCTGAGCGCGAGAATTGCAGCGATTTTGAGAATGGTGGTCCAATTCTGCAAATCCGCGCTTTCGCGAGTGCCGCGCACATTCGCGGCGGTCACTACTGCAATCATGGCAACGGCCGCGGCTTTCCCCGCCAGCGGCGTCAGCGGAACTATCTGGCGCAAGTACACACTGAAGGCGACCGCGAGCGTCGCAACGGAGCCGCTGGCGCCAACGAGAAAGAGCATCCAGCCGTAGAGAAACGCCGGTAGCGGGCCGAAACAGTCGCGAATGTAGACATACACGCCGCCTGCCTCCGGTTTCATCGCCGCGAGCTCGCCGTACGTCAGCGCACCCAAGAGCGAAAGAAAGCCTCCGGTAATCCACACCAGAAGTCCCAGACCGACCGAGCCGTTCAGCTGACGCAGAATCGAGCCGGGCACCAG
>DASPVY010000164.1:0-2451 GCA_035622115.1 Candidatus Acidiferrales bacterium | reverse complement strand
GCGAAGCGGCCGCAATTCGCCAGCGCGAGGCCGAGAGCAATTCGGAGACCCGGGTTATTTGGCGCCAGCGCCGTGGCTTTCTCGTACGATGCGGCAGCTTCGGGCCACTCGCCGCGCCCGGATTCGGCTTGAGCCCGTTGTACGAGCGCGCTGGCGCCGGCGGGAAGCTGTTGCGCGAAGCTGTGGGACACGGCGAAGAGCGACATCAAAAATGCAACGAGCGTGAAGCGTTCAATGCGGGCGCGCGACAGAAACTTGCGCCAATCCGGTGGACGCTCGAGCCGCGCATGCGAAAACATTGGCGAATTATAGCACTCGAGTTTGATTCGATTTCTGCGCGTAGAGCGCACTGCAGCGTCCAGCAGGGCTTTTCGCTTGACCGGCGCGTGGGCCGGAATTATAAGCAACGCCTGCCCAAAGATGACTTGGAGAGCGCGCGCCAATCGTTGCCTCAGAGTGTCTCGATTCGGAAAGGGGTTCACACATTTCAAAGGGGGTAATCGGTACCGTGGGATTCAAAACGATCTGCGCATTTCTTGCTGGATTGATTCTCGCGTTCCCCGGTGGAGCGCAACAGAAAAGAAAAGTGATTCTGGACCAGGACGCGCGTGGGCCTGCGACGACGGACCAGCAATCCATGCTGATGTTTATTCAATCGCCGGAAGTGGAGACGCTCGGCATCACGGTGGTGAGCGGCGACATGTGGCGCGATGAAGAAGTGGCGCACACGCTGCGAATGCTTGAGCTCGTCGGCCGGCCAGACATTGGAGTGTATCCGGGCGCGGTTTACCCGCTCATCAATCGAATGGACTTCATCGAGCGCTGGGAGAAACTCTACGGCACGGTGCATTATCAGGGTGCGTGGAACGGCCACCGGCCTGGAATGAATCTTGGCGAAGGGTTGCGCGGAATGTGGCACGAGCCGTTTGTGGTGCCGCATCTTGTGGAGGGCGATCCGACTACAAAGGCATCCGAAGAAGACGCGGCGCACTTCATCATCCGGATGGTGCACAAATATCCGCACGAAGTGACCGTCTATGCAGGCGGGCCGCTGACGAACATCGCGCAGGCGATCAGCCTCGATCCGCGAGTGCCCGATCTCGCTCAGGAACTGGTGATTATGGGCGGCAGCGTGGCACCGAACGTGCCTCTTGCGTGGGCCACCGAAAACCGGCGCGAGTTTAATTTCTGGTGGGACCCCGAAGCCGTGCACATCACGCTGACTTCGCCGTGGCACAAAATCACCATCACGACCGTGGACATTTCCGTGAAGACGCGGATGACCAAGGCGCTGATCGCAGAACTTGCCAAGTCCCAAAGCGCGGCGTCGCAGTACGTGGCGAAATATGCGGACGAAGAATACATGTGGGATGAACTCGCGGCGGCGAGCTGGCTCGACCCGAGCGTGATCACCAAGGAAGAGCAGCTCTACATGGACATTGATATCGATCACGGAGCGAGCTACGGCAACGTGCTGGTGTGGACGCCCGACGCGCATCCAGGACTGGGTGAGCAGCTCGTGCATCTACCCACCGAGCTGAACCGCGAGAAATTCGAAAAGATGTTTGTCGAACTGATGGCGCGGTCGACGCCGGGAGCGCGCGCGGCGAACAATTCGAAATGAGGCCACATGGCGAAAACTGCGAACGTTGACGTCGTGGGGATCGGCAGCTGCACGGTTGATTACTTCGCGATCGTGCCGCGGCTGCTCGGCCCGGAAGAAAAAATCAATGCCGACCGGCTGGAAGTTCATGCCGGCGGTGTGACGGCGAACAACCTGACGCAAGTGGCGCGACTCGGCGCGACCGCGGGATGGCTGGGACTGATCGGGGACGACGACAACGGCCGAATCATTCGGGAAGCGTTCAAGGCCGACCGGATGGATCTGAGCGGAATCGAGACCGTCAAGGGCGAGCGATCCTCACTGACCTGGATTCCAGTGGACGCTCTGGGCGAGCGCTGCATTTACATGTTCCCGAACGTCACGGGAAAGATCACGCCGGCTCAAGTGAAGAACCGGTTCGCCGGGCACATCCGAAAGGCGAAGCATTTTCACACTGAGGCGTCGCAATTGCCGCTGGAGCCCGTGAGCGCGGCGATGAAGGTGGCGCGCGAAGCCAAGGTGCGAGTGATCTTCGATCTTGACGTTTCACCAAGCTTTTTTGCGCAGGCAAAACTGGGAAGTGAAAAAGATCTGACGGCAACTTTGAAACTGGTGGACGTTTTGAAGCCATGCAAGGCGGCCGCGCGCGAACTGACGGGCGCGGGAGATTTCGAAGGGATGGCGACGAATCTTTTGAAGCTGGGGCCGAAGCTGGTGGCAATGACGATGGGCGCGGAGGGCTGCCTCATCGCGAGCGCGAAGGAGAAGGTGCACGTGCCGGCGTTCAAGGTCGATGTGGTGGATACGACCGGCGCGGGCGACGCGTTCATGGGCGGGCTTTCGTTTGC
>DASPVY010000163.1:0-5527 GCA_035622115.1 Candidatus Acidiferrales bacterium | reverse complement strand
GCGGCTTTGCGATTCAGTTTAAAAGCTTCGTTCTCGAGATGGTATTCGGCCAGAACGATGCGCGTGCCGCCGAAGGTGTCGGTTTCGATGATGTCGGCGCCGGCTTCAAGATAGCGGCGATGGATGTCGAGAATCACGTCCGGGCGCGTGTGGACAAGATTCTCGTTGCAGCCTTCGAGCGCGGAACCGCCGAAGTCCTTGGCGCTCAGATGCTGTTGCTGCACCATCGTGCCCATGGCGCCATCGAGCACGAGAATGCGGCGCTCGAGCGCATCGAGGAGAGCTTGGCGGCGATGGGATCGATCGGTCATGCCGGTGGGCCGAGAAATAGGCCCAATTGTAAAGTTTAGACGGCGGAGACGTGAGGAGCCAGAAATATCGCCTGAACGGGGATTGGGCGTGGTCGAGTGGTCGAACAGGGGCGACTGGAGGGGCGGGCGGGATGTGGCAAGGCAAGCCGGTCCCATGTGGGGTACGTCGTCATCGGCCGGACGCCTGATTGCGGCGGTGCACCGCAAACGGCCACGCCGGGTCCATGTGGGGTACGTCGTCATCGGCCGGACGCCTGATTCCGGCCGTGCACCGCAAACGGCCACGATTAAAAATTCCGCGATCCGATGAGACGGACCGTTTACGTATGCGTGAATTCAGACAACTTTCGCGCGAATCGTGACGCTGCGGGCGCCTGCGCGTTGGTGATAGTATCCGCGCCAGCAGCCTTCCGGAGGTTCCGCCATGCAGGGATTGATGATGGATTTTCCGCTCACGCTCGACAGGATTCTGGAACGTTCCGGAAAACTTTTCGGCTCAGTCGAGATCGTATCGCGGCGGCCCGATCGCTCGATTTATCGCACCACGTACTCGCATTTCTATCACCGGGCGCGCGCGCTGGCCGAATCCTTGCAACGCGCCGGCATCCGGCGAGGAGATCGAGTAGCCACGTTGATGTGGAATCATTCAACGCATCTCGAAGCCTATTTCGGAATTCCGGCGAGCGGCGGAGTCCTCCACACCTTGAATTTGCGTCTGCATCCACACGAAATCGCCTATATCGCCAATCACGCGGAAGATCGGTTCCTGATCGTTGACGACGTTTTATTGCCGTTGTATGAGCAGATAAAACCTCAGACTCGATTTGAGCGGGTATTTGTGGTGCCGTTTGGCGGCCAATCGCCGCCGGCGGGTGCTGAGAGCTACGAGGACTTGTTAAGCGCCGCGACCGGCGATTTCGAGTATCCGGCGCTCGACGAAAAAGAAGCGGCGGCCATGTGCTTCACTTCCGGTACAACGGGAAATTCAAAAGGCGTGCTCTACTCTCACCGCGCGCTGATTCTTCATGCCTTCATCTCCACGCTCGATGAGACTTTTGGCATCAACCATTCAACTGTCCTTCTTCCGGCATGTCCGATGTTTCACGCCAACGCGTGGGGCGTGCCGTTTACGGCCACGATGGTAGGCGCAAAGCTGGTCCTGCCGGGGCCGCATCTCGACGCTGAAAGTCTGATGGATCTGATTGAAGGCGAAAAAGTCACGCGTGCGTTCGGCGTTCCAACCGTCTGGATCGGAGTTCTTGCCGCACTCGAAAAATTCCCTGGGCGCTGGAAGCTCGCGCAAGATCTCATCGTGCCGTGCGGTGGAACCGCTCCTCCCCTGGGCCTGATGCGCGCGCTCGAGAAGTACGGCATCCTCATCAAACATCTCTGGGGCCTCACGGAAACGACGCCGGTCGCCACAACCAGTCATTTGAAATCCACCATGGCCAACTGGTCCGAAGACAAGAAGTATGAAGTGCGCGCCAAACAGGGCCTGCCGGCGCCGTTCATCGAACTGCGCGTTCGCGGCCATGAAGGAATTGCGCCCTGGGACGGTGAAACGCCGGGCGAGCTCGAAATTCGCGGGCCGTGGGTTGCGTCCGCTTATTTCAATGCGCCTGAAACGAAAGACCGGTGGACGGACGACGGCTGGTTCAAGACGGGCGATGTGGCAACGATTGACCCGGAGGGTTACGTCAAGATTGTCGATCGCAGCAAGGATCTCATCAAATCCGGAGGTGAGTGGATCAGCTCGGTGGACCTCGAAAACGCGCTGATGGGCCATCCGAAAATCCGTGAAGCTGCCGTCGTCGCGGTTCCCCACCCGAAGTGGCAGGAACGCCCGCTCGCCGTCGTCGTCCTGAAGGACGGCGAAAATGCCAGCGCCGATGAGTTAAGAGACTTTCTAGGCGCGCGGTTCGCCAAGTGGCAACTGCCCGATGGCTTCGCCTTTACCAACGAAATTCCGCGCACGTCTGTGGGGAAGTTCCTGAAGATGCGGCTCCGCGAACAATACGCCAATTGGCGCTGGGAATAACGCGCAAGCGGCCCTGCGCTACTCGGCCGCACAGGCGGCTGGTATACTGGCAGCAGTACGGCTCATCGCCGCCATAGCACTTCACCCATGCACAGCCCGGTCATCGTCGCTCACTACCACGAATTGTGGCTGAAGGGCCGCAACCGCAAATTCTTCCTGCGCAAGCTGGCGCAGGCCCTGCGGCAATCGTTCGAAGGGATTCCGGTGGATCGCATCGAGCAGCCGGGCGACCGTTTTATCGTCCGGCTGGGCGAAGGAGCGTCGCTCGAGGCTGCCGTCGAAAGAATGCACCGGGTGTTTGGAATCGTGTATTTTGCGGTCGCGCGGACCGTTGAACGCGATATCGATGCGCTGTGCCGCGCAGCATGGGACGAAATCGAGCCTCTGCATTTCTCCACATTCGCCGTGCGCGCCAAGCGCAGCGACAAGTCGTTCGCGCATAATACGATGGACATCGAAGCGACGGTCGGGCGATATCTGCTCGAAAACCTGCGCGCCGCCGGCCGCAATGTCAGCGTGGATCTTTCCGCGCCCCAAGTGACCTGCCACGTTGAGATCACGCCGGGCCCCGCACTCGTTTACGCGCGAAAAATCCCCGGCGCCGGCGGCCTCCCTGCCAACACCGGCGGCCGAATGCTTTGCCTGCTTTCCGGCGGATATGATTCGGCGGTCGCGGCGTATCGGATGATGCGGCGCGGCGCGCATTTGACATTCGCGCATTTCTACGCGAGCGGCGGGCCGCCGGGCGAATCTTCATTGCACGTCGCGCGGGCGCTCGCGCGGCGTCTAACTCTCTATCAATTCAATTCCAAGCTCTGGCGCATTCCGTTTGAGCCGATTCAGCGTGAAATTGTTCGCTTCGCGCCTGAGGGCTATCGCGTTTTGCTCTACCGCCGGATGATGATGCGCATCGCGGCGGTCCTCGCGCGCCGCGACCACGCGCTAGCGCTCGTGACGGGCGACAGTCTCGGCCAAGTCGCCTCGCAAACGCTTCAGAACATGGTCGCGGTTGGCGACGCGACCCGCTTGCCCGTATTCCGTCCTCTAGCCGGCACCGACAAACTCGAGATTCTCGCCCTCGCTCGGGAGATTGGAACCTACGATATCTCTTCTGAGCCCTTCCACGATTGCTGCCCCATGTTCATGCCGCGCACGCCCGAGCTCTATGCCACGCCGAAGGCTGCGGAGTCGGCCGAGTCCGGCCTTGATGTGAACGCATTGACGCAACTGGGCGTCGAGAGTGCGAGCGCCGAGCGATTTCATCTCGTCGGCGGTGCCGTCCAGGACGTCAGCGACGACCCCGAAGCGGCGGCACGCATGGCGACGAAAGCTTCTGCCGCTTCCGCGTGCGCTATAGAACTCACCCGCGATTGATTACTGCGCGCGCTTTAGAGCATTCCGCTTGTCAATCTCGCATCAGGAATCCAACGATCGAAATTTAGATTCTGGCTCAGCTTTTTGCACGAGTCGCCGGATCAGCTCAAAGATCACCGCGCCGCCTACGAGCGCAAGCGTGAAATAGAGGATGCGCATTCCGTCTTCCGAGAAGATTCGCACAATGTGCCGGCCATAACGCGCGCCGAGATAAGCGAGCATTCCGTATCGGACGGCCCGTCCGAGCGTAATCGCCGTCAAGAATCGTCGCCACGAGTAGTCCGACGCCCCGGCCGCTATGACGAATGGGACCATCGGCATCGGCGGCGGCAACAGTGCCGGGACTGCGATGGCCCCAAATCCCCAGCGCTCAATCAGATTGTTGAATCGTTTCAGCTTTGCCTTTGATACTCGCTTCTCCAGATGGTCGCCATGCCGCCGCGCCAGGCGAAAAGTCAGATACGCGCCCGCCACCGATCCGATCGTCGCCATCGCTGCGTAATACGGCCACAAAGTCTGATCGTGTGCTGCAAGCACGACCGTAACTACATCCATGCTGCCAGGAACTGGAATGACGGAACTATCCAACAGCCCGAGCGGGATTAGACCAATTCCACCGAGCTGAAGAAAGTAATGGGAGACCCGCCTCGCCGCGGGCGTGGCAAGAAGAAGAGCGATCGATACAGGATCGAGCATCGTCGTTTCGCAGTGTCCGAATACGTTCAAGCCTTGTTCGACAAGCGATCGATCTCGGCAATCTCTTCAGCGGTCAGGTTCCAATCCGCGGCCGCTGCGTTTTGTTTCACCTGCTCGGGCTTTGTCGCGCCGGCGATTACGCTCGAGACGCCGGGTCTCGCCGCAAGCCAGCTGAAAGCCAGTTCGAGCAGCGTGTGCCCGCGTTTGGTGGCGAATTCACTCAGCGCGTCCACAATCTTCAGGTTCGCCTGCGTCATATAACGGTCGGCGAGCCGTTTCGTGCTCGTCAATCTCGCGCCTTGAGGCATTTTGCCGTTCTCATATTTTCCGGTGAGCAGGCCTGACGCGAGCGGGAAATAAGGCAACAGGCCCAGCGAGTAGGCCTGAATCGCCGGAATAAGCTCTCGTTCAGGATCCCGCACGAGCAGGCTGTATTCGTTCTGGCAGGAAATAAAAGTGTTGATGCCGAGCTCTCGCGAAATCCAATTCGCTTCGACGACTTGCCACGCACTCAGATTCGACGAACCGATGTATCGCATTTTTCCATGTCGTACCAGATGGTCGAGAGTGCGAAGGGTTTCCTCCATCGGCGTCAGCGGATCGGGAAAATGTAGCTGGTAGAGGTCAATCCAATCTGTCTGCAGGCGCCGAAGGCTCGCCTCCACCGCCGAAAGAATGTACCGGCGAGACGCACCCTTCAGCTTTCCGGCGTCATCCATCGGGCCGCCGAATTTTGTCGCCACGATGACGTCTTTGCGCCGGTCTCCGAGCACTTGGCCCAAAATCTCTTCCGACCCTCCGTTCCCGCCATAAATGTCGGCTGTGTCGAAGAGCGTGACGCCCGCGTCGAGCGCCTCGTGCACCACCTTTCGCGCTCCTTCCAGATCGACGCTCCAGCCGAAGTTATTGCACCCCAGCCCCACAAGCGATACGCGAAGCCCTGACTTGCCAACATTGCGTTGAATCATGCTCGGTTCCTTTCGGCCGATTCCAATCGTGCTTTTCGCGTTCCCTAGTAAGGATGCAAAAAGCTCGTGTGCGTTTCATTCTTCTTTCAAATGAGTTAAATGAGGGATGGAACGGCGCCGGGGCAATGCGTCGCGGCGAA
>DASPVY010000162.1:0-3186 GCA_035622115.1 Candidatus Acidiferrales bacterium | reverse complement strand
AGTCGAGTTTCATCATGAGCATCGAGAGATACTGGCCCACGCTATCGTGCATGTCCCGGCCGATGCGGCGGCGCTCGTCATCCTGAGAGCGGAGAAGGTGGCGCGAAAGGTCGCGCAGCGATCGCTCCGATTCCTGGAGGCAGAGCTGGGCCTCCGCGGTTCTGGCGGCTTCTTTGGCCAATTCCTCGTTGGACTGGCGAAGGTCGGCGAGCGCCTTCGATCTGCTCTCCTCCGCGCGACGCCGGGCGGAGATATCGAAATAGAGACCCGCGCCCGAGGCGCCCAGAAGCAATAACGCGGAAAGGCAGCCAATCAGAATCAGCGCGTGCGACTCACGATTGGAATGCTCGGTCGCATCCCTCCTCAGCTGCAGGAGCCGCGACTCTTCCTGTTCCATCGTGGCCAGCGTCGCACTCACGTCAGCGTGGGATTTCCGGACAGAGTCTTGGAGCGAGATCGCTTGTTCTTTTTCGAGAGTTCCAGAGGTCCGAGCATTGGCTTCGTTCTGCAGATCGCGAATACTGTTCTCGATCTGCGGCGCTAGAGCATCGACGCTTTGTAGTTGAGCGGCATTGTCAACAGTGAGATCGCGCAGTTTCTGGATCTCTCCAGTGAAGTCGGCCCTGTTTTTTGCGAAAGCTTGGAGGTAATTAGCCTCCCCGGTGATGACAAAGCTTTCCACGTTGGCGGTTGCGCGGTTCTGGCGATCACGCGTGATTGCCAATTCTCGAAGCACGTCCTGGGTGTGCGCGACCCATTGATTTTCGAGAGCGACCCTGCGGGAGGCACGGTACTGCGAGACGCCCAGCGCGACGATGATCGCCAGGGCCAGGGCGAACGCGATGCTGACATCTCTCTGGAGTGAAGGGATCACAAACTTCCTTGAGCCCCAGTCAGGAAACTGCTGCTCGATGGTACTAAGGGCTTATTAAGCAAGAGCGACTTCATAGGGGGTACCCGATGCGTTCTCCGGAGGCCGAACCCCGAGGACGCTAATCTCTTCCTGCGACGCCCGTCCCACTGAGCGCAATCGAGTGAGGGCTGCCACCCGCATCATCCTCGATGACCACTTGAGCGCTCTTGGATCCGGCCGTCGTCGGCGCGAAGACGACACCAATTCCGCATTTTTCCCTCGGCGGGATCTGGCCGGAGTCGTAGGGACACCCGTTGACAATCCGTTGCAGGTGAAACTCGGCTGCGGAAGGCCCGCTGATCTGAATCGGGGAACTGATGTTGAGCAGCGCGCTTCCGGCGTTGGTCAGGGTCGCAACCAGCACGCCGCTCGACGATCCAGCGGGCTGGTTTTCAAACGCCAGAGTTTCCGGCGTCAAAACCGCGACCGCGGCGGGAGCGGTGGCGCTGCCCGTGAGGCTGATGCTGTGGGGGCTCCCTGAAGCGTTGTCGGCGATCGCCAGTGAGGCGGTCAAGCTTCCGATGGACCTGGGACGAAATTGAACCTGGATGGTGCAACTCGCGCCAGCCGCGAGAGTCAGGGGCGAAATCGGGCAGTTATCGGTTTGGCGGAATTCATTGCTGTTTTGTCCGCTGAATGTGAAAGAGGTAATTGTCAACTCGCCATCGCCGTTATTGGTGAGGACCACCGGTTGCGGTGTGCTGTTGGTTCCTTGAATCTGAGGGCCGAAGTTAATCCGGTTGGTGGAAAGCAAGACGATGGGCTCGCTGGAGCGAGCCGCCGCCGCGAATCCGAATAGGCAGATCCCCGTCGCAGCCAGCTTCCCGATCACGCCCAACATGCGTGTCACCACGAGTATCGCCTCGCAGTCGAAGTCGACGCCGAATTGGCTCACCAACCTCCGGCCAGGATGACGGCTGTCCGTCATCCTGACAGTAGCGAGCGAAATGTGCAAAGTACTTTTACTCAGTCACCACCTTCGTTCGAGCGATCTCTAGACTACGACAATGATCGCCAGCTGTACGCCCGGATAATTCGGATCGCACAGGTAGTACGCTCCATCGACGAAAATAATGTAGAACTGGTCGGTATAGACCCATCCGGCGGGCCAGGGCTCGGAGAACTCGAACCAATAGCCGCTGTACTGAAAGCGCTGAGCGCCATTCACGACCGTCGGATGTCCAATCTTGAATTTGTGGTCGGGGCCGAAGTGCGCTTTGAATTTGTCGTCGGGAATACGGCCGGCGCCGTTGGCCTGCGCCGAGTGCGATTGAGCCGCAGCCTGCTTATTGTCCTGCTTCGGAGAATTGGCCTGTTTATCGTTCTTCGGAGGATTCGTCTCGTCCTGAGTTTTTGGCGGCTTGGCATCCTTGGGAGGATTGGCGTCCTTTGGGGGTTTCTCGTCTTGCGGCGGTTTAGCGTCCTGCTGATGGTCAGGTTTCTCAGCCGGTTGGTCCTGCGAATAAACCTGAGCTGCGGTTCCAAAAATCAGAAGCAATGCTGCGGTGCCGATTGCCGATCGAAATTTCATATTTGCCTCCATGAAGATCAATATCGCCTGCGGGAATTGGCATCGTTCTGACCCGCGGAGTCACAGCGCGCTGCGAATTACAACGCGCTGTGATCTTCCGTGAGCTGAAATCACAATCTGCCTTTCACCTGCCTTTCCGAAACTGGGATGGTTCGTTCAATTAGGCGTGATGGTGCCTCGGCGTCTTTGCGTTCAAGGTTGAAATGAACTGCGCCGCCTCGGGAGGCGCGGCTACCGTGCCCGAGAGCACGATTTCTCGCGCGGGGAGCTTTCTTCCGTAGATTCGTTCGTTGGCATCGTTATCGGGACGAATCGTCGAGCCCTCGAGCGAAACGCCCGCGAATACGCCGCGCGCTCGTGAGTAGCTGAGAATCTCAGCGCGAAGCGAGGCGTCGGTTTCCGCGGAAGCGTCGCGACCGATTGGTCCAGCGGCCACCGAAGCATCGCCGCCCAGTTTGACTTTGCTGGCGAGGATTCCGTTGGCGCCGCGATCATTCATGACCAGAAGAACGAAGTCGGTGGCTTCCGCGCCGAGTTGCAGGCCGAAGCTGCCGCCCTCGAGCGCCATCATGGTGGGTGCGCTCCACTGGCCTTCGAAATTGGGGCCTTGCCGGCAGCTCATTACGCCGCGGCCATAACTCGCGCCAACTACGAATGCGGCTTTCAGCACGGATGGGAATACGACCACGCAATCGGCTCTGTCGAGAAGATCCTGAGGAATGTCGTCGGGAACATTCAGGAT
>DASPVY010000161.1:0-2279 GCA_035622115.1 Candidatus Acidiferrales bacterium | reverse complement strand
TCACACTCTGCCCGCCGCCACGTTGGCGGCGCCAATCAGCGGCGCCTTTTCGTTCAGCACCACATAAATGGGAATTGCCGAGAGCAAGCTCTCCATTTTTTCCTTGTGCGCGGCCGCCGCGGCGAATTTGCCTTCTTTCAGCTTTGGCAAAATTTTCAGCGCGATGCCGCCCGCGACGTAAATCCCGCCGCGGGCCACGTTGCGAATCGCCAGGTTGCCGGCTTCCGATCCGTAAATTTCCACCCACAAATCGAGCGTGCGCATGCAGACCGGGCACGTCCCCGCGAGCGCGTGCTGGGTGATGAGCGGCGCGGGATCGGCGTCCGTTGCGTCAAATTCCGGATGCTTCACCGAGGGATCGAGAAAGGCATGCAGCTCGGGAAATCCGCGTCCCGAAAGAATAATTTCGCAGCTCACGATATCGTTTCGCGCGCGCAAGTAGCGCCAAAGATCGAGTTGCTGCTCCGTGTTCGGCGCCCAATCGGAGTGGCCGCCCTCGGTCGCGCTGGGATGATATTTATCGCCGTCCCAGAATAGAATTCCCTCGCCGAGGCCCGTGCCCGCGGCGATGACCACCTTCGTCGCTTTTTCTCCCGGCACGCCCGGATGAATGCGCTCCAGCTCATTCGGCTCGAGCACCAGAACGCTATAGCACGTGGCTTCGAGATCGTTGAGCAGACGCACGGTGCGAACGCCGATTTCGCGCGCGAGATCGTAGGACGAAATCATCCACGGAAGGTTGGTCGCGCGGACCGTGCCATCGACGATCGGACCCGCAATTCCGAAGCACACCGCATCGACTTTCACCTTGGCACGCTTCAGGAAATCCGCGACGAGTAGTTCGAAGGTGGGATACTTCTGGCTCGGCAGGCTCTCCCAGACTTTGCAGACCAGCTTGCCACCGGCGTCCTCGAATGCGCCGAGATTCGACTTCGTCCCTCCGACATCCCCCGCGAGAATCATTCATTCTCCCGTCGAACGAAGTCCGAATACGATCGATGTCGCGCGCGTCCGTGTTTGCGCTCGCGCACCCGCTCCCGCACGCCTGCAACCCGCGAGCCGCGGCAAGCCCATCTCGATTTTCATGCGCGTTGTCAGAGATTGCGCCAGCGAAATCCGTCCGCAGCCGGCAGTTCGTCCGCCGCGCGAGGGCCGGAGCTGCCGGCGGGATAATTCGGGAACGGCGGCGCTTCGGCTTCAGCCCAGGCCTTGAGAATTGGATCGAGCAGCCCCCACGCGGCCTCGACGCTGTCCGCGCGATCGAACAGCGTGGCGTCGCCGCGAATGCAATCGTTAATGAGCGTCGAGTACGCGTCCCGCGGTTTCCCGCCGAATGTGGTGAGATATTTGAAATCCATGGTCACCGGGCTGATGCGCATCTTCGGCCCGGGCGCCTTGGCGCCGAACGACAGCGAGATCCCTTCGTCCGGCTGAATGTTCAGGACCAGCAAATTCGGCTGCAACTGCTCGCCGCGGAAAACCAGATGGGGCGCCTGGCGAAATTGAATCGCAATTTCGGTTGTCGGGCGCGCCAGCCGTTTTCCCGTGCGCAGATAAAACGGTATGCCGTTCCAACGCCAGTTGTCCACGTAGAGCTTCAGCGCAGCGTACGTTTCCGTACGCGAGTCGGGCGCCACGCCGGGCTCTTCCCGATACCCCACGACCGGCTTGCCGTCGATTTCGCCCGGGCCGTATTGCCCGCGGACCACATCGCTCCACACCGACTCCGCCGTGAATGGGCGCACCGACTGCAGCACCTTGATTTTTTCGTTGCGAACGGGGGTGGACTCGAACGTCGCCGGCGGCTCGAGTGCCACCAGCGAAGTCAATTGCAGAACGTGGCTTTGAATCATGTCGCGCAGCGCGCCCGCTTTTTCGTAGAACGCCGCGCGATGCTCCACGCCCAGCGTCTCGGCCGCGGTAATCTGAATCTGGTCGACGTAGCGGCGATTCCACAGCGGCTCGAAGATTCCATTGCCGAAGCGAAAGACCAGCAAATTTTGCACCGTCTCTTTGCCGAGGTAGTGGTCGATGCGATAAACCTGTGATTCATCGAACACGCTCAGCACCTGGCGATTCAGCTGTTTCGCCGTCGCTAGATCGCTGCCGAAGGGTTTCTCGATGATGATCCGCGACCAGGATTTGCCGCCCCGGGGTTTTGCCAGCCCCGCGCGGCCCAACTGCTCGATAATCTCCGAATACACTTCCGGCGGCGTCGCCAGATAGAAAAGCCGGTTCCCGCCCAGTTGCCCGGCGCGGTCGAGTTCATCAAGCCGTTG
>DASPVY010000160.1:0-3284 GCA_035622115.1 Candidatus Acidiferrales bacterium | reverse complement strand
ATGCTGCCGGATTCGCTGCTGCGATTCGTGCTGTGGCTCGCGACGCACACCATCTATCGAATCAAGATTATCGGCCGCGGAAATATTCCGGAGCGTGGCGGCGCGCTGTTCGTGGCCAATCATTTATCGCTGGTGGATGCGCTGCTGTTGATTTCTTCGACCGACCGCGCCATTCGCTTCATGATATTCGAGGAAATTTACAACCATCCGGGCATCAAGCCGTTTGCGAAATTGTTGCGCGCCATACCCGTGTCGTCGCAGCAGCGTCCTCGCGAGCTGATCAACGCGCTGCGGACGGCGAGCGACGCGATCCGAAACGGCGAAGTCGTGTGCATTTTTGCTGAAGGGCAGATCACGCGGATCGGCAACCTGCTTCCTTTCCGGCGCGGATTCGAACGGGTAATGAAAGGAGTGGACGCGCCGATCGTGCCGGTGTGCCTCGACGGAGTGTGGGGGAGCATTTTCAGTTTCGAAAAGGGCCGCTTTCTTTGGAAGTTTCCGCGGCGATTTCCGTATCCAGTGACGGTGAGCTTCGGCTCGCCGCTTCCATCGACGGCGACGGCATTTGAAGTGCGGCAGGCCGTGCAGGACTTGCAGGCTGACGCGTTTCAATATCGCCGGAGCTGGTTGCGACCGCTGGCGCAATCGCTGGTACGCGGTGCGCACCGGCATCCGCTGCGATTCGCGTTGGCGGATTTGCGGCGCCCGCGCGTGAACTGGGGCGCGGTGCTGCTCAGTTCCATTTTTCTCGCGCGACGCCTGAGGAAGGTCTGGCAGGGGCAGGAGATGGTCGGAATCATGCTGCCGCCGTCGGTTCCCGGCGCGTATGTGAATTACGCGGCGGTGCTCTGCGGGAAGATACCCGTGAATCTGAACTATACAGCGTCGACTGAGACGCTGGCGTCGTGCGCGGAACAATGCCGGCTGCAAACAGTCATCACCACGCAACTGCTGCTCGATAAGCTGCCGGTGAAACCACCGGGGAAGACGATTCTGCTCGAAGATGTCGCGGCGAAGCCGGGCCTCGGCGAACGATTGGCTGCGCTGCTTCTGTGGCCGCTGCCGGCAACGCTTTTGGAAAGGATTCTGAGCGGCAACCCTGCGGCGAAGCTCACCGATCTCGCGACGATTATTTTCTCAAGCGGCAGCACGGGCGATCCCAAGGGCGTGATGCTGACGCATTTTAATATCGCGTCGAACATCGCGCAGATGGACCAGACGTTCATGCTGAATCGCCATGACACCCTGCTGGGAGTGCTGCCGTTTTTTCATTCGTTCGGGTTCACGGTTACGACATGGTTGCCGGCAACTCTCAACGTGGCCGTGGCCTATCATCCCAGCCCCATCGATGCGGCTGCTATCGGAACGCTGGTGCGCGAGTATCGCGTGACGTTTCTGATTTCGACGCCGACGTTCTTGCAACACTACATACGCAAGTGCTCGCCGGAGGATTTCGGCAGCCTGCAGCTGGTGATCGTCGGGGCGGAGAAATTGCCGGAGCGGGTGGCGCTGGCGTTCGAGGATCGCTTCGGAGTGCGTCCGCTCGAAGGCTACGGCGCGACGGAGTGCTCGCCCGTGATTGCCGTGAACACGCGGGATTATCGCGCGCCCGGATTTCGCCAGGTGGGCGCGAAGCGCGGCCGAATCGGGCATCCGTTGCCGGGAATTACAGTGCGAATCGTCGATCCGGAGACGCGCGCCCAACTGCCGCTTGATACTCCGGGACTTTTGCTGGTGCGCGGCCCGAATGTGATGAAGGGCTATCTGGGCAGGCCGGAGAAAACGGCGGAAGTGCTGCACGACGGCTGGTACACGACCGGCGATATCGCGACGCTTGACGAAGATGGATTTCTCACGATCACGGACCGGCTGAGCCGGTTCAGCAAGATTGGCGGCGAGATGGTGCCGCATATCAAAGTCGAAGAAAAGTTACACGAGATTGCTGGATGGACGGAGATGAGGTTCGTAGTGACAGCCGTGCCGGATGGGAAGAAAGGCGAGCGGCTGGTGGTGCTGCACACGCTGAGCGAGGAAGAACTGAAAGCGGTGTTGGAAAGGCTGCCGGAAGCAGGATTGCCGAATTTGTGGGTGCCCAGGCCGAACCAATTCTTTCATGTGGACGAATTGCCGCATTTGGGATCGGGGAAATTGGATTTGAGGCGATTGAGGGAAATTGCGGAGGAGTTTTCGGGGATCGAGTAGGAAGACACAGTCCGCCGAAGGAACGGGGAACAGATGCGTCTTGAAGCGAATCTGAGCACAAAGTCGAAGGATTACTGAGAGGGCCGGATTATTGCGCGTGGCTTAAGGCGACCGAACCTACATAAATCCGGCCGGATTTCATGACGAAGGGAATGTTCTCGAGCACGCTGACATCGGAAAGAGGATCCGCGGAGACGGCGACGATGTCTGCGATTTTGCCAGGACGGATGGATCCGAGCGCCTCGCTGTGGCCCAGCAAATCCGCGGCGGAACTCGTGGCCGACTGAATCGCCTGCATGGGCGTCATGCCGTATTTCACCATAAAGGCAAATTGCTTGCCGCTGGTGCCGTAGGGGCAAACGCCCGCGTCGGTTCCGAAAGCCAGCTTCACGCCGGCCTGAACGGCCTTGCGGAAATTGTCGCGCTGAATTTGTCCAAGTTCGGCGTCGTGAGCCAGAAAATCCGGAGGGATCGCACCTGCTTTGCCCGCGGCCTGAATGCATTCCTCGTCGTAAATATCCATAACGAGATAAGTGCCCCGCTTTTTCGCAAGGGCGATTCCTTCGTCGTCAATTTGCGAGGCATGTTCGACTGATGCGATGCCGGCATTGATCGCGTTCTTGATGCCCTGAGCCGAATGCGCGTGAGAGGCGACGCGCAGGCCGAAATGACTGGCTTCATCGACGGCGGCTTCGAGTTCTTCCAGCGTAAATTCCTGCGAATTCGGATTGCTGCCGTGCTCGAGTACAGCGCCGGAAGAAAGAATCTTGATGAGATCGACGCCGTCTCCCGCGAGTTTGCGTATCACCTGGCGAACTTCCCAGGGCGAATTGGCTTCGCCGTAGCGGAGATCGAACGGAAGAGTGACGTCGGGCGAGGCGCCCGTGAGCGCGCCCGCGCCATTGGTGATGGTCACGTAGGCGCCAGCGACAAACATGCGAGGGCCTTCGATATCGCCGCGCGCGATGGCGTCGCGCATGGCGACTTCGTTCAAGCCACGATAAGCGCCGACATCGCGGACCGTGGTGAAACCGGAATAGAGCATGGCGCGCGCGTTGGGAACGGACTCAAAAGCGATTTGG